>JBDUAX010000368.1:0-4770 GCA_040004455.1 Gemmatimonadaceae bacterium | reverse complement strand
CGCGGATCTAACGGATCCCGCGGATTGATCAAAACAATCGAAGGAATTCGCCGCGGAAATTTGAGTTTTCATTTTTTGATTCCTTCTGGATTTGAATGTACGCGTGCAGTTATCCAAAAAACTGTTGGATAGGGAGCAACGAATTCACTCGGGGCAAATCCGCGTGATCCGGCAAGATCCGCGTTCCAGCAGTGCGCTGTTCGCAATTCGCAGTGTGCAATTCGCCGTTCATGCACCGCGACGAAATCCGTGGCGCGCAGGGAGCAATTCGCGTCTGCAGTTTATCCGCGTCCTGCTGTTAATCCGCGTCCTGCTGTTAATCCGCGTCTTGCTGTTAATCCGTGCTTACGGTCCGAATTCACCATTGATGCGTATGTGCTGCAAATCCATCTCTCCGCTGTTGCGTGGCGACGCAGCATCACGGCGCAAAGTGTGACGAATAACACCGCTCAAAATCGGAACACGCGACGTACAGATGTGTACGCTAAGGTTAACTCGTGTTCGGAGTCACTTAGAGGGTGTGGCACGAGGCCGCATTCGCTGAAGGCGCAAGTTTCTCACACTGATCCAGTGTGTGCAAGCTGCGCCATTTTTGTTTTAAGTCGCAGTCGCGGCGGGAGAAGCAGCAATGAGTTCATTCGTTATCGCGCGTGGTCGATCGCGACTCGTTGTATCGATAGCAGTCGCCACCGTGTTATCCATTTCTTTGCAGGCACGCATAGTCAGCGCGCAGGGCATTTCGTACACGCTTGCGCCAGCCGCGGCATCCTTGTCGTGGGACAAAGATCTCGGCTTGAAAAATCATTCGTTGTATGGTGGCCAGGGCTCCATCGACTTTGAACGATTGATTTCCTTGCAAGGGTACTATCTCACCAACAACAATATCAATTCTGCTGTCGACCGACTCGGTCTGGGCGGAGACCTTGGCAGTCAACTTCGCAATCAACGATTGCAAGTTCGCTCTATGGGAGCGAACGTGATCTGGAAATTCTGGGGTGGCGGCATTGCGCCATTTATCAAAACCGGTGGAGGCGTTATTGAATTGCGCCCCGACAGCGGCCGAACCAGTAAGCAGATCGTGCTGAATGCTGGTGGCGGATTGCGCTTCGGCGCGAATGCACCGCTGTTTCTCGATTTGTTTGCTGAAGACATGATGTTGCGCGTTGACCGCTACGCACTGTTCAGCAATGGCACGGGGACACTGCCTGTGGATGCGCAGGCGAATCACCTGCGTCACAATTTGCTCATTGGTGCTGCTATTGGCGTGCCGCTCGGCTTGAACACGAATGATCGAGAGCGCGAAAAGGCGAGTGATTTGCGATGGGGCCTCACCGGCGCGTCGCTCACACTCGAGCCATTCGCGGGGCGCATGCAATTCGACGATAAAGGATCGAATGGCACGATTGCTGATCAGAATTTGGCCGGTGCTAGAGCAGGCATTGACGTTGGGCGATACGTCGGTGTGCGCGGTTTTTACTGGCGTAGCACGAATAGCAGTTTCAAGCGTCTGACTTCGCTGCAGAGTTGGGGGGGCGAACTGCAATTCAAGTTGAACTCGGGTCAGGGTTTGACGCCGTATCTGCTCGCAGGCGCCGCGCAACTCGACTTCCGCGAGAATGATTCAACGGCTCTCGTACTTCGCGGTACGGACAAAGCGAGTTTGCTTCTTGGTGGCGGAGTGATGATGCCGCTTGGAGAACGGTTTGCACTGAACGCATCAGCTCGCGATTACGTGTACGGACAGGGGAACGGTGCTGACAGCGTGTCGTCGCCGTCCGATTTGCGTCACAACTGGATGTACAGTGTTGGACTGCGCGTGAGCTTGGGTGGCCACTCGGGTTCTGACGCAGCACGACGCGCGGTAGATCGCGAGAAGTCGTTGGCTGCACGAGTGCGCGATGACTCGTCGCGCTTGGACGCCATGCACGCGCAGATGCAGGGGAAAATGCAGGCAAACATGCAGCCTAACATGCAAGCAGCAATGCAAAACGGGACCGGCATGCACGGCGAACGGAAATACTCGGTCGATTCGACCGGACGTGTTACGCGTCTGGACAGTGCGTCAGAGTTAACGGACTCCGCACATGTTGTCACGACGAATCGCGCGGGTTCGCTCATCACACTTCCCGCGCCAACCGTTGGTGAATTGTACGTGCGATACGGCGACTCGAGTGGTTCGATGTTCAAAACGCCAATCACAGCCGCCGATAGCGATGCACGTCGTTCACGGATGATGGCAGCGGGCGTGAACAGCGATGAGTTGCGTGCGATGGTGCGGAGCGTTGTCCGCGAAGAGTTGGCTTCGGGAACCGCCACGAGTGATTCAGCGCGTTGGGCGAACATGAGCGCCGTCGATCGCGAAACATATGTGAATCGCCGCATCGATTCGATTGTTGCGGTGCGCGTCGCAGCGCGTGCTGCGTCTACGCCAGCGCCGGTGATTGTTGCACCGCCGACGACCATCGTTCCGCCGACGCAGATTACCACACAACCGCCGTCCGCATCACCAGTCGTTGTTGAGCAATCGACGAATCGCTACAGCATATACGGCAACGATCGTCGTGGCGGGCTGATGGTGTACAGCGGTGTTACCGTAAGCAGCAGTGCGCAGATTTCATTGGGGGGACGCTTCGACCTTGGCCCGATCAGCCCGAACTCCTCGATTGATTTTGCTCCCGAAATTGCGATTGGTGGCGGCTCGGGTGGTCGCTCGACGATGATCGTGGCGAATTTGCAATATCTGTTCGGAAAAATCCGCGGCGGTACGAATTGGACCATTCAACCGCACGTGGTAGCGGGTATTGGCATTCTGAATTTCAGTAGTCAGGTGGGTTCGCGCGACGGGTTGGAGGGAGTGATCAATTTCGGCTATGGCGTGTCGGTGCCTTTAACACGGAATACGAATCGCGCGGCGCCCGTGATCACGGTTGAACATCAGGGAATTGATTTCTTTCAGTTGAACCGTTTGTTGGTCGGTTTGTCCTGGCGGTTGTAGGCGTCATTTGTGCGAGGTGCCCGCATCGGCGAATGCGGGCACCGTGTTGCGCTGTTTACTGCGAGACGCGGATCGACAGCAGACACGGATTGGTTTCGTGAGGAAATGAGGTCGTTGTGGCACTGGAACTGCAACCGGGAAACGCGGATCACACGGATTACGCGGATTGCTCCGAGCGGGAGAATGGCGATGGTATGAACGGAACCGAACTGCTTACTGCGAGACGCGGATCCGGCGGATAACACGGATCCGCGTTTCGTTGTTTGCAGTTTGTGCGAATTACTCCCCGTAACGCTCCGTCTTAATCGCATGCGCCGGAATATTCATTTCCACGAGCACATCAGCGACGGTGCCAACGAAATTGTTGTTGCCACAGACAAAACACGTGTCCGGCTTGTATCCGATGGCGGCGAGTATGGACGTTAATATCTCGCCATCAACGCGCCGATCGAAGTCAGCGTTACGCGCAACGGCACCACTTGTCGCATCGCGCGTTAGCACGAAAAATATCCTGAGCCCCGATTGTTGTCGCTCATGCTGCAACAACTCATCACGAAAAATGACATCGGCCCACGAACGCGCCGAATATACAATCGACATTGCTGGCGCATTGGCCACGGTCGCTCGGTGGCGCAACATGCTCACAAGAGGAGCAATCCCTGAGCCACCACCGATCAGCAGCGTCTGACCATCCTGATTTTCGCGCCACACAAAATGCACGGTAAATGGACCGCGCACTTCGACGGCGTCACCGATAATCGCCACATCGTGAAAGTATGGAGAGACTTCTCCATCGGTCAGCCGCTCAATTGCGAGTTCGATTGTGCCAACTATTTCAGGAGCAGAGCTGATTGAATAACTGCGATGCGCTTCATAACCATCAGGCGCCGTTAAGCGTACATCGATGTGTTGCCCCGCGAGAAAACTCGGCCAATGTCTTGGTCGCAACACAAAAGTTTTGACCGTTGGTGTCTGCACCACAATCGATTCAATGGTCGCTTCCTGCCATTCGTTGTGCGAAAACTCCGTGTTCGTATCTGCGTTCGCGTCAGTCATCGGTGAAACGCTGTTGACGCCACGGATCGCCGTACATGTGATAGCCGCGTAACTCCCAGAAACCTGCGGTATCTTTCTCCGTGAACTGCAATCCGTTCAGCCATTTCGCTGATTTCCAGAAATACAAATGCGGCACAAGCAAACGCGCGGGGCCACCATGATCGGCTTCCAACGGTTGTCCATCGTACGCGAGGGCAACCATTGCCTTGCCGCCAGTCAAATCGGCCAGGGGCACGTTAGTTGAGTAACCGTCCACAGTGTGCGCGAGTACAAATTGCGTGGGCGCCGTGACGCCGGCAGCAGCAAGAATATCATCGACGAGCACGCCTTCCCACTTTGTGTCGAGCTTGGTCCAGGTAGTTACGCAATGGATGTCGCGCGTCATGGCCGTGCGCGGAAGCGCAGTAAATTCATCCCACGTAAAGCGCTTGATGGGTTTTGGACCAACCTTCACCGTGAATATCCAATCGCTGGTAGCGACACGCGGCGTTGGGCCGGCGGACAAGACAGGAAAATCGAAGACCTCGTGTTGGCCAGGCGGAATGCGCTTGGCATTTTCTGCAGAAGGACGTCGGCCGAGAAATCCACGAGTGACCATCAGCGTAAAGTAGCCGCTATTTGTTCCAAGGGTTCCCTGACTTTCCCAAACGCTTTTCCCGTTAGTGACGTCGAATGAACACCCCTTGATCGGGCCGAGCTGCGAGGAGAAGCGCGCAGTC
>JBDUAX010000367.1:0-4777 GCA_040004455.1 Gemmatimonadaceae bacterium | reverse complement strand
AGATCGAGTTCCAGCGGCTTCTTTTCTGCGCGCGCACTATCGGCTTTGAGTTTCGCCGAGTCGGCTTTGGTTTTTGCGAGTTTGTCGTCGGATTCTTTGACGAGCGCGAATTCGTCTTTGCTCAAGGAAAAACGTTCCCACGCGTCGCGGTCGAAGAACATGCCGTACACGTCCTGTTGCGTTTGTCCACCCTGTGCAACCGACTTGAGTCCGTCGCGATTGCTGAACCAGAGCATGGCCTTGCCGCCCATGATCCACTTCGCGCGCGTGTCGTTGAAACCGCTTTGCGTAATGTTGAGGACTTCTCCTTTTCCGTCGGCGCGCACGAGGCCAATTTCGCCGGGCGCGATGCCGGGTACGTCGAGATCGAACAGAATCCACTGCCCGTCGGGACTCCACTGAAAGCTGTGATCGCTGCCAAACAATTCCTTTTCCGTGAGCAGAATGTGCGTCTGCTTCGTGGCCACATCCATCACCTTGAGCGTGTTGCGATCTTCAAGGAACGCGAGCTGCCGGCCGTCGGGGGAATAACTCGGATGCGTGTTCTGATGTTCGTTTGAAACGACGGGCGCTTCTTTCACAACCGTTGACGCAAAGAAATACGGCTCGGCATCGCGTTGACGTCGTGCTTCGTAAATCGCCCATTTGCCACCGCGTTCGGAAGCGTACACAATCGCTTTTCCGTCGGGGGAAAACTGCACACCATTTTCCGTTTCCGGGGTTGTCGTAATGCGTTTGGTGCCGCCGCCTTCTACGCTGTTCACAAACACATCGCCACGATACGTGAACGCCACTTCACGGCCACTGGGCGACACCACCAGACTTTGCGCACCAGTGTTCACCGCCATGATGCGTTCGTTGTTCGCTTTGTTGTCGGACGAAACTGCGATGTCGAGTTTTGTCGGCTTGCCACCTGACGGCATGGTGTAAATCTGTCCGTCAAAGCCGAACGCGAGCGTGCCATTGTCGGCGAGACTCAGGAAACGAACTGGCACACCCTTGAACGAAGTGAGTTGCTGCGATTTGCCGCCGTCGACTGACATTTTGTGCACATTGAACGATCCGCTTTCTTCACTCAGGTAGTAAACGGATTTGTCCCCATCGGCAAACACCGGGTTCCGATCTTCACCAGCGAATGTTGTGAGCTGGCGATGCGTGTCGCTTTTCCTGTCGTAGATCCAGATATCGCGCGCAATTGCCGACGTGTGATGTTTGCGCCACTGATTTTCGCCGCCTTTGCGATCTTCATAAATCAACAGCTGGCCATTGCGACTTGTCTGCACATTCTCGGCGGGGGTTGTGAGAATTTGCATCGGGCGTCCGCCGCTGGCTGCAACTTCGTAGAGTTCCGGTTGTGAGCCCGTAGGATATTGTCTGTTCGCCGCGGCGTCCTGTCGTGCCGCACCAAAAACAATGTTCTTGTTATCGGCGGAAAAACTGTACGGATATTCGTTGGCCGAGTGGAAGGTGAGGCGTCGTGCTTCCCCGCCTTCAGGTGCGATGATGTAGATGTCGTAATTGCCGTATCGGTCCGACGCGAATGCAATGTGTTTGCCGTCGTGACTCCACACCGGCATGAAGTCGTTCGCGGTGTGTGTGGTGAGTGGAGTCGCTGCACCGCCGCTGCTCGAAACCTTGTAGAGATCGCCCTTGAATGTGAACGCGATGGTTTTGCCGTCGGGGGAGATGGCGGGGTATCGCATCCAGCTCGCGCCGGTTGTGGAGGTGGAGGGCGTTTGCGCGGTGGAGAGTGATGCGGCGGCGAGAAACGCGAGGGCGGCGGCGAGTGTGGCACGAAATTTTAGCATTTGTGAATTTCGACAATATTCGTGCAGATTTCCATGGCCTTTGTACAGCAATGGCGCCTACATGCTTTTCTGATGGTCCGATTCCGGACCGGTCGTCCACAAGCTGCGCCTGGTAACGAAGAAGGCGTTTGAAATGTGCTGAAGTTTACGCCATGCAGAGACTCCTGAGGAAATTTCTTCGACAGGAATGTGAATACCCGCTAATTATCCCGCGTCAGCGTCAAATCCGTTGCAGGCGCCGCCGCTGGCCGAATCTGCAAACGCAGCATTCCGTTATCGCCTTTCCGCGCAACAACAGTGCCGGTCGATTGAGTGGTGCCGGTAAAGGTCATTGGCATGACGAGTGAATCGCCTGCAATGTGCCCACTGCCGTCCCACTGCACGCCGGAAAAAGAAAGTTGCGCGGCCAACACTCCCTGCTCACTCGATTTGGAAACGACTGACAGGCGAATGAATTCGTACGGCGACGTAGTAGAACGCCAACCGCCTGCGAAATCTGCCAGAAGCGCCGTGTTGCTTGCACCAGTGGGCTCATTGCGAGCGGTGCAGCTTGCAGCCGAAAGTGCCGCAGTGAATGCGCTGAATATGACGAGCTTCGAGCGAATCATTTCCCCCTCCCGTTATTGCGAGTCTGGAAATCTATGTTGCTGCTTTGGTAAACGAAGTGCATTTGCGAATGTGGGACGACATGCACGATGACAGAACCTTCCGCGCCGAACGACGACTGCTATAGGCAGACTGCGAAGGCCGCGACTGAGAAATTTCCACCACCGCCCCAGTTGTCGTCCACCGTAACCGTCCACGTGTCGTCGGCCGTGGCGCTATTCTGACTAACGGAGAGCATGTTCCATGAAGGCTGATAGTTGTTGGTTTTGTAGCCTCCACCAACGACTTTCTTGCCGGCACTGCAGCTAACACTTACGCTAGTGGTGCTGTAGTTGACAGTGGTGAATGAGCCTGTGCGCCGTTCGTAACTGGTGGTAGCATCTGCTCCGGCGGCTCCAGTCGCTCCAGCGGCGCCCGTCGGCCCTGCGGATCCCGTCGCACCAGTAGCTCCTGCAGCGCCAGCGGTCCCTGCTGCTCCACTAGCGCCATCGGCGCCCGCGGTACCAGTCGCGCCGGCTGGGCCTGTTGCACCTGTCGTGCCTGCCGCACCGGACGCCCCACTCGGTCCGATTGGACCTATGGCCCCAGACGGTCCTGCTGCGCCAGTAGCACCGATGCTGCCCGCCACGCCTGCAGGTCCCGTTGATCCAAGCTGTCCTGCCGCCCCAGCGGGTCCGGCCGCGCCAGTTGCCCCGGTGGGTCCAATTAAGCCGGCGATGCCGGAAGGTCCCTGCGGACCGACAGACCCGACAGCGCCGGCTACACCGGTTGCCCCCGTCGCCCCCGACGGACCATTGGCGCCTATTGGACCAACTGCACCTACTTCGCCAGCATCTCCCTTGGCGCCCTTCTCTCCCTGCGTGCCTTGAATGCCTGCCGGACCGGTGAGGTTAAGCATAAGGTGTGTGTGGGCGGAAGAAATGCACCCTGTCGCCAGGCCGGGAGCGCCAACGCGGTACGCCGTTCCGGAGCCGGGCACGATGCACAGTTCAATTGACTCACCAACCGTCACCTGAGTGAGTCGCGGTCCATCGGCAGCGCTCGTCGTGGTTGCGCGATTTACCGATGCCGTATCGGTAGTCTGCGCCTGCACGGTGTGTCCGGCCAGGACTTCGAGCGCCAGCGCTACCGCCGCAATTCCAACGCGGCGCGCAACTGGTACAACATGTGATTCAAAAGATTTGAGCATTGAAAGTGTGCCTCAGGGAATGGATATGGCGGAGAGCCACGCGTTTGTTGAGAAGCGCGGTCAGTGAGTTTGCGAACGAGTTGGCGCGCGATTCAGGGTGTTTCCGCTTCGGTATCGCTCACCGGCAGGCCCAGCGAGCGCGCTGTAGGCACCAGGTTGAGACGCAGGGCGCCGAGGTCGGGGCGTGCGCTGCTGTTTGCGCGTTCAGCGCGACTGACTGCGCTGATGACGGCAGCAAATGCGAGGCGACCATTGACAAGGTCGCGCCTGGTCAATGCGGTTTTGAGTCGGTCGAGTTGCGCTTCGACTAACGCGCGCGTTTGTGGTTGCATTGATGACGTCACGCGCAGGTTGGCGTCGTCGAGCGCCTGAATGACTTCGGGTGCAACGGCTGCCGACATCACCTGGCAACCAGGCTCGGATGCGCACTCGTTGTAGCTGGTGCTGGTCATCGTGTCGCTGTTGCAAGCGGCGAGACCAAGTGATGTTGCAACGATTGTCGCGGTGCGACGAACGTGTAGAGCACGAACTGTCAATGAGGCCATCGTGTTAGTCAGCGAGAGCACACTCGGCGCATCCGAATTGGCGCGGCACTGGTGCCAGTGTGCGCTTGACGCGCCTGCACTTTGTTCGCAACGGTGATTTGTTGACGACGAATTCAATTTGTGTTTTTTCGTGCAACTTCCTACTTCAAAGTATTTCCAACGTTACAAAATATGCTGAGGATGGATTGGATCGTGCCGGCTCAGGGCTACGGCAGCGTTCGAAATTTCAATTCCAGGCGCTGGTTCGGATACCCATCGTCACTCGTAAACACGACGCCGATCGGAAAGACATAGTCGCGTGCCGCCGTCAGCTTGAGGCCGATGGTAAACACGGTGCGCGTTGCGTCGAAAGTACCGCCCGTTAGTTCAGGAATGTCCGCGCCAAAATTACCGACGAACTCCGTGCTGGTGTTGACAGGCTTATCAAACGTGAGAACCAGCTCGCGAAGTGCGGGCTTGACGTCGGCTGCAGCATTCGCAATGGAAGTTCGGACAATTCACGGCCGCTTGTTCTCAAATGATTGATGCCAGCGCCAAGGCAAACTTACCAACCTGCCTGAGTTGGCTCCAAATGACATTAAAACGCAGATGGTCACGTTATCGATGATCGCGCATGCGTGGCCATCGTC
>JBDUAX010000366.1:0-4778 GCA_040004455.1 Gemmatimonadaceae bacterium | reverse complement strand
GCACACCGGTTCGTTCGGGTTTGGCGTTCTCAGTGAAACACAAATGGCGTTGTCTGGTTCGCACAGCGACGGCAATCGATATCTGAACTTGCCAAACGCACTGGTGCGGATTGCCTCGGACTTCGGCACCGAGACTAACGCCGTGCAACAGGTCGTCATTGGCGGAAATCCGTCACTCGACCGAACGCAAACGACTGCATTACTCGCCGGCAACAACCAACTCTCCTGGTTTTCAGCGAACAACAAGCATCGCTTGAAGTTGTCGAGTGAACTTTCTGCTGAAACATTGAACGAGCAATTAGCCACAAACACGCTCGGTTCATTTCGCTTCAACTCGCTCGCTGATCTTGAAGACGGCCGCGCGTCGTCTTTTATCCGCCAGCTGGCATCACCAAAACACGATGTCGTCAATTATCGCGCCGGTCTGGCGTTGGGTGATGCGTACGCGCCCATTCCCGCATTGCAATTGCAGTATGGTGTTCGCGTTGATGTGAATCGGTTCAACGCGCCGCCGGTTGCGAATCCGCTGGTGCAATCTACGTTTGGATTTGCTAACGACGCTGTTCCCAATCGCATTGACTTCAGCCCGCGCCTGGGATTCTCGTGGAGCTACGGGTCGGCGCATCAAGTGGGGGCGCTGAGCGGATCGTCGCGCGCGCCGCGAGCAACGGTACGAGGTGGCGTTGGTCTGTTTCAAGGCGTGCCATCGTCATCATCAATTGTTTCTTCACTCGACAACACCGGTTTACCCAGTGCGGCGCGGCAGTTGACGTGTACGGGACCCGCTTCGCCCATCGCGAATTGGTCGTTGTATCGCGACAATGCGAACATCCCAACTACGTGCGCCGACGGCGCGGGAGCGCTTCCATTTGTCAACGATCGTCCGAACGTAACGTTGTACGATCGAAATTTCTCTCCCCCGAAATCAATTCGCTCAAATGTGCAATGGGCAGGCCAGGTGCTCGACGGCCGTTTCAATTTGCAAATGGATTTCACGGAATCGTACAACCTTTCACAAGCGGGAACGGTCGATCTCAACTTTTTGCCAACGACGCAATTCGCATTGGCGCAGGAGGGCAATCGTCCGGTATTCGTTCCGATGGACAACGTTGACCCACTGACGGGTGCAACAGGCAACGCATCACGACGTAGTACGCAGTTCGCGAGCGTCACGCAACTTCGATCGGACTTGCAATCAGAGGCACGTCAATTCACCATCGGCATTTCACCAACGGGCGTTCACACCACCTTTCAGTGGAGCCTCGCCTACGTACACGCAAACATTCGCGACCAGGTTCGTGGGTTCACGAGCACCGCGGGCAATCCGCTCGATCGTGAGTGGGGGCGATCGTCGCTCGATGCGCGGCATCAGGTGGTGTATTCGCTGGGTTACAACCTGCTTGATCTCTTTCGAGTAAGCTGGAGTGGCTCGTTGCGCTCAGGGAACCCGTTCACGCCGTACGTCGGCAACGACATAAACGGCGATGGTCGGGCGAACGATCGTGCGTTCGTGTTCGATCTGGCGAATGTGAATGATGTCGCGCTACGCGATGGCATTTCTGCATTACTTAATAGCGGACCACGCGCCGTGCGTCAGTGTTTGCAACGACAGATGAATCACGTAGCGCAACGGAACAGTTGTGAAGGGCCGTGGACGTCGTCGGCATCACTCAACATCTCGTTCAATCCGGTTCGTTGGTGGCGCTCCAATCGGCTCGACGTTGCGTTTCAGGTATCAAACCCGCTGGGCGCTGCCGACTTGTTGTTGCACGGCGCTAACGAATTGCGTGGTTGGGGGCAACCGGCCGCGGTCAATGACAATCTGTATTTTGTGAAAGGGTTTACCACCGCGACGAATTCTTTCGTGTACGACGTGAATTCGCGTTTCGGCGACAGCTCGCCCGCGCACAACAGTATTCGGGCACCGGTCATGCTTACGGCTATTGTCCGCTTCGACTTCGGTCCAACGCGCGAACGTCAATCGCTTAGCTCCCAATTGGATCGCGGGCGGAGAGAAGGCGGCACGAAGATGTCGGAGGGGGCGCTTAAGTCGTTGCTCAACAGCGGCGGTGTGTTCAATCCGTTAGCGGCAATTCTGCGCAATGGCGATACGCTCAAACTCACATCGCCGCAGTCCGATTCATTGACGGTACTGAGCGCGCTCTACAATCGGCGCATTGAGCAAACGTGGGCACCTATCGTCAAGAAATTGGCGGCGTTGCCTGCGAGCTACAATCGCGGTGACGCCTACGATCTGTACGTGAGCGGAAGGCATCAAACAATCGACATGCTGTCGTCGCTGGCGCCGTCGGTGCTTTCCTTGCTCACGGCATCTCAACGTCGCGCGCTGCCCGTTGAAGTGTTGTCGCACCTCAATCACAACTATCTCGCGACGATTCGCTCAGGAACTGCGGGATTGGGACTCGCATTTCTTCCAGGCGTTTCGGCGCCGACTGCCGGACCCGGCGGCGGTTCAGGTTCCGTTGTTTCCTTCGGGCGTTAGTCGTGAATTGCTTCACTTCAGTCGTCGAGCGGTCATTCATGTTTTCAGCAGCATTCAACAGAGGTCATCATGTTTCGTAAACAGCTTGTCACCGTCGGCGCGTTGTTGCTGAGCGATACCTTTCTGCTCGGTGCATCATTGCAAGCGCAAACGCAACTTGCGCCTCCAGCGCCGCGCCCGTTACCCGCGCCTACCGCGAGCTCGCCGCACTTTGTCGGCAACGTGAACAACATTCGAGCGTTGCCCAATGGACAGTTGCTCATCAACGACACGAGAATTCACCATCTCATGTTGTCAGACTCGATGCTCAAAACAACGACCGTCGTGATCGATTCCGGTGAATACGGCAGCCGACCAGCGTCACTCATGTCGTATTTCGGCGACTCCAGTTTGTTTGTCGAAGCCATTACGCCGTCCATGCGCGTTATCGACCCCAGCGGAAAAGTGGTGCGGACCATTGCCGTTCCGCAGGCAAGTAGTGCGAGTTCGATCATGCCGACTACCAGCGGAATGGCGGGTGTCGATGCACGTGGTCGCATTGTCCATCGCGGTTTTATCCCCCGACCACCGAAGGAGAAATTGAAAGCGGGAGAAACGCGACTTTTCGATTATCCCGATACCAATCCAATTGTACGCGATGATCCGGAAACGCATCAGGGAATGACGTTAGCGTTTGTGAAAGGATTGAAGATCTCTGGAGTGGACGTTGCGATCGATGCAAATCGGTCGGCTGGGTACATTCGCTCAACGCCCGTCTACATTCTCGACGAGTGGGCGATGCTGTCAAATGGAATGATCGCCGTTGTTCGCGGCACCGATTATCACATTGATTTGATTGGTCCCGACAACAAAATCACGAGCCTGCCGAAAATTCCGCATACATGGATTCCGCTTCCTGATAGTCTGAAGTTGGCGATTATCGATTCAATTCGCAAAGCTGAAAACGAATCACGAGACGAACAGTTGAAGCAGGCGGCGGACAAGAAGAACGGAACGGGTACAAGTAGTGCGAGTGGTGCAACCAGCGCGGGTGGTTCGACAATCGGCAGCGGCGGATTCACTGGTGGCCGGCCAACCGATTTTCCGCCTCCACCGCCAATCGATCTGTACCTTCCGCGCATTGAAGATTTCCCCGACTACTATCCGGTGTTTTCATTCGGAGCATTGCACCCCGATGTCGATGGCAACTTGTGGATTCACACCGAGTTGCATTCGCCGGACGGGAAATCGTCTGTGTACGACGTTGTCAGTAGCGCGGGAAAATTGATTGATCGAATTCTTATTCCGGATGATCGCAGCATTGTCGGTTTTGACAAACACGGTAACGTGTTTCTGACGGCGCATGAAAGTCGAACCGTTGTGTGGATTGAACGGGTTCATTGGAAGGCGTGATACGGTCCCCGAATTGAATCGCCATGCGGACTGAACGCGAGCGTTGCGACGTCGGTAGTGACGCAACGCTAGAAATCGCCTCTCGTCCCACGGCGGTTGCGGAATAAATACGGCTCGGTTATTACTCTGGCTAAACCAGAGGAGAGAACCTTGACGGAAACATCCAGCATTCTACCTGGCACGCTCGACATGTTGGTGTTGAAAGTGCTTTCACTCGAGCCCATGCACGGTTGGGGCATAGGTGAGCGCATTCAGCAATGTTCTCGCGAAGTTTTCCTGGTAAATCAGGGCACGCTGTACCCAACTCTCGAACGTTTGCAGCAACGCGGTTGGATCATCAATGATTGGCGCATTACCGAAAACAATCGGCGCGCGCGCTACTACACGCTCACACCACTCGGCGCGACGCAATTGCGGGAGGCGCGTCGCAGTTGGAGTCGGGCCTCGGGCGCCGTGAACTGGATCCTTCAAACACGATAGGGTTCTATGTCACGACTTCAGGGCTGGATGCATTCGGCTCGCTCATTGCTGCGCCCGAGCAAGGTGAGCGACGAAACAGCCGACGAAATGGCCTTTCATGTTGAGCGCCAAACGCAAAAACACGTGAACGAAGGCATTCCTGCAGACATCGCGCGACAAATGGCGATGCAGGAATTCGGCGGGCCAGGTCGCTGGAAACAGGAAGTGAGCGACGCTCGCCGCGGACGGTGGTTTGATAGCGTCGTGCAGGACATTCGATATGGGTCTCGGTCGTTACGCAAGCATCGCGGATTTTCGACAGTGGCGATTGTGACCCTCGCCATTGGAATTGGCGCAACGACCATTGCCTATACGACGGTCGATCATGTGCTGCTGCGTCCGCTGCCGTATGCGAACGCCGACG
>JBDUAX010000365.1:0-4780 GCA_040004455.1 Gemmatimonadaceae bacterium | reverse complement strand
TGCACGTTGATGATCATGGTATCTGGATTGATCCGAACGATCCGGAACGCTGGTTCCTGGCCAACGACGGCGGCATTGCCATTACGTTCGACAAGGGTGGCAACTTCTGGTATCCGATGAACTTTGCAATTGGTCAGTTCTACGACATCAGTTATGACATGGATATTCCGTACAACATTTGTGCGGGTGCGCAGGACAACGGCGCATGGTGCGGGCCCAGCAAACGTCGCAGCACGGCTGCACACAACGGCGACTGGGTAACGATTTCCGGTGGCGATGGTTTTTACACGGCGCAGGATCCCACGAATCCAAACATGGTATGGGGTTCATCGCAGAACGCCGGCATTCAGCAGACGAATCTCAAAACCGGCGAACGCGGGCGCGTAAACAAGCCGACATGGAATGAACGTTATCGTCAGTTTGAAGACTCGATTGCCATTGCTCGCGGTAATCCTCTCGTACCCGTGGCGAAGGAAGCGCAGCTTAAAATCGACGTCTTGCGCGCGCAACAGAAAAAAGATTCGGCCGACATGCAGATTCGCTACAACTGGGAATCACCATACTTCCTTTCCCCACACAACCCGCAAACGATTTACCTCGGCGGAAGCCGAGTGCTAAAGTCGACCAAGCGTGGCGAAGATCTCTATCCGATTTCCCCCGACTTGTCTATCAAGACCGATCCGATGCAGGCAAAAACAATGGCTGCGCGCATCGACACCGTGGACAAGTTCACCGGTGGTATCACGCTCGACTTAACGGGTGCGGAAGCCTACGGAACGGTTGTCGCAATGCAGGAATCGCCAGTCAAGCCTGGTTTGTTGCTCGCGGGTACTGACAACGGCAATGTGTGGATGACGCACAACGACGGCGCGGTGTGGGAGAATCTCACGTCGAAGTTCACGGCGCTTGGTGTGCCGTGGGATGCGTACGTGGTACGTGTTGAGCCCAGTCACTACGACACGTTGTCATTTTATGTAGCGTTTGAGAATCATCGGTGGAATGACTTTACACCGTACCTGTTTGCGACGACGGACGGTGGGCGCACGTTCAAGTCCATCGTGAACAATTTGCCGAAAGCCAGTCCGGCCGATTTCATCCACGTTATTCGCGAAGATCCGCACAATCGCGATTTGTTGTTCGTTGGCACATCACGCACTGTGTACGCATCAATTGATCGTGGACAAACGTGGAGCAGGCTGGCCGCGAATTTGCCAACGGTGCCGGTTTACGATTTACAGATTCATCCGCGCGATCACGAATTGATGGCCGCAACACACGGTCGCAGCTTGTGGGTCGTCGATATATCGGCGCTTGAGCAGATGACATCGAAAGTTGTTGCGCAGGGCAACTATCTGTTCAAACCGAAGACGGCGTATCAGTGGGGTGAAGGCCCGCAGTACGGAATGCCAGGCAACGGCGTTGGTCAGGCAGTGATGACCTACGCGAATCCTGCATACGGCGCCGACATTGTGTACCGACTGGCTGCTGCGTCATCGGCCGCGGTGCGCGTGCTGATCACCAATGGTTCGGGTGACACGGTTGCAACATTGAACGGTCCGACCCCTGCCGGTGTGCAGCATGTGAACTGGAATTTCCAATTGGCTGCGACTCGCTCGACCACAGTTGCAGAACTTTCACCGGCTGGAAAGCGTGACAGCATACTACTTCGCGTTCGTGCGCCGCAGCTGCTCGATTCGCTCACAAAGGCCGGCTTCGACAGCGCAGCTATTCGCACCGTGCGTGCGCAAGTTGCCGCGCTGATAAATCCGCCGGCAGCCGGTGCTGCTTTTGGTGGTCGCGGTGGCGGTGGTCGTGGTGGTGCCGGCGGGCAGGCGTGTGAACATCCCACCACGCAGTGGGAAAATTTCTGTGCGCGGCCGGCTGAAACGCCGGGTGGCGGCGGACGCGGCGCCGGTGGTGGGGGTGCTGGAGCGCCGTTTGGTGTTCCGGTTCCCGCTGATTCAAATGCAGCGGCCGCGGCGGGTCGGGGTGGTGCAGCGGGCGCCGCTGGTGGTCGCGGTGGCCGTGGCGGACGCGGTGCTGCAGCTGCGCAACCAGGTGCATCCGGACTCGCGCCAGTTGATCGTATCTGGTCGTTGATCGGCATGAATTCGCCTGCGCCTGTCGGTGGTCGCGGCGGCGGTGGTGGCGGCGGATTCGGCGGTGGCGCCAACATCGCAAACACTGGTGATTATCTCGTGCACGTCACGATTGGCGGCCAAACGTATCGTCAAACATTGCGCGTTGAACGAATCAGCGGCGGCGATGGTGGTGGCAACGTTGCTGGCGATGACGATGAACACGATCAGGGCGGTCGCTTCAAAGGCGAAATCATCAAGGGCGCGGCGAAGAAGAAGTCGCGTTAGTTTCGCGTAATTTTCCTGCGCTAAGCGAGCCAATCACAACAAGGTGATTGGCTCGCTGTCGTTTCGGTGCGGAGATTGCTGACTTGTAATGCTTGAATTGGTTCCGCGCGACCATAATTCATTGCTCAATCACAACACTCATTCGTCAATAGCCAGTAATTCAAAAATCCGCGATGCGGATTCCCCGTTAGGAGTCAGGATGCTGGCCTCGACTTTGCCGAGTAACGAAACTGAACGACTTGCCGCACTCAAGCGGTATGAGGTTCTCGACACGCTTCCCGACCAAAGTCTCGACGACCTGACTTCGCTGGCCGCGCACATTTGCAGCACGCCCGTGTCACTCATTTCCCTGGTCGACGAGCATCGCCAGTGGTTCAAGTCGGAATTTGGTGCGTCGTGGGGAGAAACTCCGCGCGACATTTCATTTTGCGGACACGCGGTACTCGGCACTGAATTATTCATGGTGAACGATGTCGCGGGCGATACACGGTTCGCCGACAATGCTTTGGTTCTCGGTGAACACTCGATTCGATTTTACGCGGGTGCTCCAATTGTTTCGCCGGACGGATATGTGTTGGGTACGCTCTGTGTCATTGACCGCGTGCCACGGGAGCTGACTCTTGCGCAACAGGATTCCCTGCGCGTACTGAGTCGTCAGGTGATGGTGCATCTGGAACTGCGTCGCCAGGCGCGCGAACTTCGAGAGAGCGAAACGCGTTATCGCACCCTCTTTGAAAACGCTCCGGACGGAATTGTCGTCGCGAATTCGAAAAGCACCTACATTGACGGCAACGCGAGCATCTGTCGCATGCTCGGCTACACACGCGAAGAGTTTATTGGACTCAACGCGAAGGACATTGTCGCACCGGCGGAAGTTCGGAACATCGAGTCGGCGCTGGGCGAACTCGCGTCAAAACAGAATCACGTTCGTGAGTGGCGGTTCAAGCGCAAGGACGGCACGACGTTTGCGGCGGAAGTTACCGTCAGCGTCATGACTGACGGAGACTTCCTCGGCATGATTCGCGACGTCAGTGAACGAAACGAGGCGCTTGAAGCACTGCGACTGGCTAACGAGCGTATGCACTTCACGTTAGTTGCGGCGGGTATTGGCCTTTGGGATTTGGATTATGTGACGGGTGTGCTGCGCTGGTCGGAGACATTGGAGGCGCAGTTTGGAATAGCGCCGGGAACGTTCGAAGGTAAGTTCGAAGCATTTGCCGGGCGCATTCATCCGGACGATCGCGCGGAGACGCTGGCGACGGTGAACACAGCGATTGAAGCGCGCACTGAATTCACCGTAACGCACCGCATTCTGTGGCCCGATGGAACCGTTCGTTGGATGAACGGACGCGGACGCGCGGTATTCAACAATGAGGGCGTCCCAATTCGTCTTGTCGGCGTGTCGAGCGACATAACCGAACGTCGCATGCTTGAAGAGCAATATCATCAGGCGCAAAAAATGGAAGTCGTGGGGCGATTGGCAGGCGGCATTGCCCACGACTTCAACAATCTCATGACATCCGTGCTGGGATACTGCGATCTGATTCTGGAAGACTCCGGTCTCGACAAACGGCATCGCAATGACGTTCAGCAAATTGAAAAGGCCGGATTGCGCGCTGCCGGACTTACGCGTCAGCTACTCGCGTTCAGTCGCAAGCAAATTATTGAACCCACATTGTTCGACTTGAGCTCACTGGTTGTCGACATGCGGCCACTGCTGGCGCGACTCATTGGCAAGGACATCAGGATTGAAATGCGCTCGGAAGCCGGACTCGCAACTGTGAAAGCAGATCGCGGTCAAATTGAGCACGCCATGATGAACCTCGCACTGAACGCACGTGACGCGATGCCACAAGGCGGAACGCTCACTATTCGAACGGCAAATGTTGAACTCGATGCGGCCTACCCGAACACGCATCTGGAATTCAAGTCTGGCCACTATGTTATGCTGGCTGTGACCGACAGCGGTACCGGAATGACCACTGAAGTGCAAAAGCGCTTGTTCGAGCCGTTTTTCACGACCAAGGAGGTTGGTAAAGGCACTGGGCTTGGCTTGGCCACTGTGTACGGGATTGTGAAGGACAGCGGCGGTAGTGTGAACGTGTACAGTGAAATCGGTTTTGGTTCTACGTTCGCGATCTACCTGCCCGCTGTAAACGTCGCGCAAACGAGCACTGAACTACCGACCGTTTCCGGACTCGACGTCGGCACCGAAACCATACTGGTCGTTGAGGACGAAGACGGCGTGCGCGAACTCGTGCGTCGTCTGCTGGCGCGCCAGGGGTACACCGTGCTGGTAGCGGCCAACGCTGAAGAGGCTCGCAATGTGTTCCAGAATTCACCTATTGATGCGCTACTGACGGACGTTGTGATGCCTGGTGGCAGTGGGCCCGAGCTCGCGCGCGCGCTCAAGA
>JBDUAX010000364.1:0-4785 GCA_040004455.1 Gemmatimonadaceae bacterium | reverse complement strand
CACTGATGACATCGCACCGATCACTGAGGCTCGTGATGGCGCCGACAATATTGCGCTTTTCACGCGCGCGCACGAGTCCCTAACGAAAAATATTTCGCTTTTTTTGATTACAACAATTGATTTTAACGTTGCAGCGACTGCGAAAATGTCGTTGCAAGTGCCGCTGCAACAACGCCAACGCGACTACGAACCGGTAATCGCGCTCTCCAGAATTGCGAGACCTTCGGCGAGTTGTGCCTGTGTTGTCACGAGCGGTGGAAGGAATCGCAGCGTGTGATCGCCCGCAGTTACAAGCAGCAATCCCTGCTCGAATGCGCGCGCGACAATGTTGCCAGCGGGTTCGTGAACGTCCATTCCCCACATGAATCCCGTGCCTCTGACGTCGCGAATAGCGTGCGTGCGATTGCACATCGACTGCAGCTGTTCGCCAAACCACGCACCGGTGCGCGAGACGTGGGCGAGCATTTCCGGCGCGGCCAAACGCTCAACGACATGCTGTGCAACAGACGCCACAAATGGCCCGCCACCAAATGTCGTGCCATGGTCGCCGGGCTGCATGGCGCTCGCAACATCGGCGGAAACAAGAATGGCGCCCATCGGTAGTCCCGCCGCGATTGGCTTCGCGAGGGTCATCATATCGGGTTCGATGCCCAAGCCTTCATAGGCAAAGAGTTTGCCCGTGCGACCAAGACCACACTGAATTTCGTCGAGAATGAGCAGCACGTTTCGCTCACGCGTGAGCGCACGCAATTCGCGCATGAAGACCGGATCGACAACACGCACACCTCCCTCACCCTGAATTGGCTCGACAATAACTGCCGCTGCCGTTTCCGGATTGAGCGCCGCATCGAGCTCGTCGAGATCGCGTTCAACGATGGTTACACCACCCATCAGCGGACGAAACGGCAGTCGATAGCTGGGGCGATCGGTCGCAGCGAGCGTGCCCGGCAACCGACCATGAAACGAGCCGCGCAGCGCGATGAGTTCGAACTTCGACGGGCCGCCATTCGCACGACCCCAGCGACGCGCAAACTTGAATGCGCCCTCGTTGGCCTCTGCACCGGAGTTGCAGAAAAAGACGCTCGACGCAAACGAGTGGTCGACGAACCACTTGGCGAGCTTCTCTCCCGGCTCAGTGCGATACAGATTCGACGTGTGAATGAGCCCCGTCGACATCGCCTGTTGCATGGCGTTCATGACACCCGCATCCGCATGCCCCAGTGCGTTGACGGCAATGCCCGCAACGAAGTCGAGATAGCGTTTGCCATCTTCGTCAATCATGTAGACCCCTTCGCCGCGTACGAAGAGTGGCTTTTGTCGCTTGTAGGTGCCCACGATGGCGGGCGTACCGACGCTCGCATTGTTCGTTGGTGTTGGCGCGAACGAAGCGCCAAACGATCCTGCACCGGACGTATTCATTGTGGGGGCTGTCATGAGAGAAATGCGGGTGATTTTGTATTGGCCGTATTATCCGCTGTAATCACGGTACCGGCACTCGGCACCGTTAGTGCCGTGATATTGCCAATGCGCACGCGCGACACACCGCCGGCAAGTGCGATTTCACAAGCTTCGAGTTTGGCGGCCATGCCGCCGCCAGCAACGCCGCTCTCCACCAACTGATGCGTTTCAGCCAGTGTGAGCTGCGGTAACAACTGCTGCTCACTGTTCAGAACACCGGCAACATCCACCATCAACAACAGTTCCTCCGCGCCCAGCGCCACAGCAATTGCTGCGGCTGCATCGTCACCGTTGATGTTCAGTGCACTGTGCGCCGAGTCGGCCATATTGGTGCCGACCGGTGAGATAACTGGGAGAAAACTTCCGGCCAGCAGATGGTGCACCAGCGCCGGTTGCATCTTTCCAGGTGTTCCAGCGAAACCGAGAACGGCCGCATCCAAAATTGTCGCTGGCAACAGCGCAGCGTCCTCTCCGGAAATGCCCACTGCTGGAACGCCAACTGCTGTCAGTGCGGACACCAGACTCTTGTTCGCGCTGCCCGACAACACCATGCGCACCAGCTCCAGCACTATTGGCGAAGTAAAGCGGCGACCGCCAACAAACACGGGTTCTTCCCCGCGCAAACGCTGCAACGTGGAGATCTGATCACCACCGCCGTGAACGATTACCAGACGACCGTTGGTCCTTTCCCAAAGCGCCTTGATCGCAACAGACAGTGCGGGATCAGCCTGTGTTCGACCCCCCAGTTTGACGACGGTGATTTCACGGTCGCGGGATGCGTTGGTGCGCAATGTGTCGCCACGCAGGGCGTTGCTCACGCCGGGAGTCCGGCCGCTTCGTCGAGTCCCAGCATCAGGTTCGCGTTCTGCATGGCCTGACCGGCAGCACCTTTTACGAGATTGTCGATTGCGCTGAACACGAGCAACGTTGGCGTGCGAACACCGGACGGCGTCAATGCATGCAATTGAACCACGTTGCGATGCGCGACATCAGTGAGCGATGGCAACGCATTCGTAATTTCGATGAATGGTTCGTTCGCGTACATCTCACGAAACGGCGCGTGGGCATCTGTGAGCGGGCGTGTGAGCGGCACGGTGATCGTAGAAAGGATTCCGCGATCCACGGGCAACAAATGCGGCGTGAACAACAAATCGCAGTCAGCGCCGAGTTGTGTCATCGTGTCGCGCATTTCGTGCAGATGACGATGTGAATTACCAACAGCGTACGGACGGAAATTCTCGGTTACTTCGGCAAACAGATACTCCAGTTTGGGGGCTGCGCCGGCACCACTCACGCCGCTGGCGGCCGCAATTGATATAGTGGCGCCAGTTGCGATGAGGCCGGCCTTTGCCAGCGGCGCTAACGCGATCAGCACGCTCGTCGCGTAGCAGCCGGGGTTCGCAACGACCTGGGCGCCGCGAATTTGCTCGCGAAAAATTTCTGTAAGCCCGAACGGCGGGTGCGACGGCACACCCTTGGGGAGCGCATGCGCGTTGCCGCCGTGACCCGGACGCATGTCGCTGGACAGGTCGACAACGCGCGCGCCCGCGGCCAGTGCTTTCGCGACCCATTCGGCCGACGCGCCGTGCGGTAACGCCGAAAAAATGAGTTGCGCGTCGCTGAGGTTCACTTCTTCGGTCGCGACGAGCGGAATCTCGTGCATGCGCCCAGCGGCTTTTACGCGCAGCGTTGTTCCGCGTTGCGCGTTCGCTGTCGCAAAGGCGAGCTTGAGATTGGGGTGTCCGACGATCAGCGAGCACAACTCGCGACCGGCGTAGCCACTGGCGCCAAAAACGCCGACAGAAATCTGGGGATGGATACTATGCACAATGAATGCATAATTATACATTAGGGCAGTGTCAACGATTTTGAGGCCGAAGTCGGCCCGGTCGGCTCAACTCTTAACAGCCGGCCACCACGCTCCGCATAACCGCCCGCCAGGAAGTCTCCGTGTCCGACAAAAGTGAACGACAGAACGCCATTCGCGACATCGTCGCCGCGCGCGACGTCGCCAACCAGGAAGAGCTTCGACGACAACTTGCCAAACGCGGCTGGGAAGTCACGCAATCGACGCTCTCGCGCGATTTGCACGAGCTGCGCCTGGCACGAATACCGGATGGTCATGGCAAGGCGCGTTACGCCTTCTCCGAGGGCGCGCCCGAGGAACACGCTCCACAGCTCGAAGCACTTCTCCCCCAATTGCTCGTCGGCGTTGAGGCAGTCCAGGTAATGATTGTCGTGCGCACGCTCTCATCCGGCGCACAGCCAGTCGCTGCCGCACTCGACTCCGCCGGCTGGCCCGACGTACTCGGCACACTCGCCGGCGATGACACGGTGCTCATCATTTGTCGCTCAACACCAGGGCGCGACCGCATTGTAAAACGGCTTCGCACCTATCTTCGGCCAAATAGTTGAAGCTCGCAGACATGAACTCTACATTCTTGCATTAATTATGCAGAAATCACTGCATAATTTTACAGCATCGGAGATTGGCATGAGCGAAGGCGGTGGTGGTGGTGGCGAACACAAGCTGTGGGGCGGCCGTTTTGCGAGCGGCCCGTCGCCGTTGCTGGACGCTATCAATCGATCCATTGGTACCGACTTCCGACTCTGGCCGCATGACATTCGACTTTCAAAGGCCTGGGCACTGGCTTTGTGGAATGCCGGGGTGCTCACGCGCGAAGAAAGCACGGCGCTCGACACTGGACTGAGTAAAGTCGCGGTCCGCCTGGCGGGCGGAGCGGAGCCCGTCGCAACAGATGAAGATATTCACACCATGATCGACCGGCTGTTGCACGACGAGGCCGGCACCGTTGCGTCGAAGTTGCACACTGGGCGCTCGCGCAACGATCAGGTCGCGACCGCTACGCGCTTGTGGACGATGGATGCATGCATTCGCATTGATGCCGCTGTGCGCGAATTGCAGAGCGCGTTGATGAATCAGGCGGAGACATTGCAGGACGCAATTTTGCCCGCGTACACGCACATGCAACGCGCCCAACCCGTGAGCGGCGCACACTGGTTGTTGTCGCACTTCTGGCCGCTCGATCGCGATCGCACACGTTTGGCGAACGCCAATCGAGGTGCAGCAGTGTTGCCTCTTGGTTCCGGTGCCATCGCCGGCTGCGCATTTCCCGTGTCACGGGTGTTGCTCAAGGAGTCGCTGGGTTTTGCAGCAGTTTCCGCCAACAGCATTGATGCGACGGGCGATCGCGACTTCGTTGCTGAAGTGTTGTTTACCTGCGCCATGATGGCCGCGCACTGTTCGCGTTTGGCCGAAGACATGATTGTGTACGGCAGCAGCGAGTTTGGTTTTGTGAAATTCGG
>JBDUAX010000363.1:0-4789 GCA_040004455.1 Gemmatimonadaceae bacterium | reverse complement strand
TGCGCAAACCCTTTCGGTACGACGCGGAAGTCGTGAAACCGTGCGGAATCGTCAGCTGGGCGCCGAGTGAAAACGCCGAACCGAAAAAGTCGATAGCAGATGTATCGCTCACCGAGCCAAACGACAACGTGTCGGCGAAGCGCCGCGTGAGATCCAGCTTGTTGCTTCCTGTGAACGCATGGGCCGCAACGCCCACGGAAAGTCGCGAAGACAACGCGTACCCGAACCCAGCACGCAAATCGGCAATCGCACCCTTCACCACGGTCACATCAGTCGTTGGAAGTATTTGCCCTTCGACCGTTGCCTGGCCGCTTGAAATGGTGCTGTAACTGCGATCGAGAAAGCCGGCCGCGGACAACGAAAAGACCGCACGCGAATTCACTCGCAGCCCTAGCGAAAGCAATTGCAAGCGCGGAATAGTCGATGATTCTTTCACGGAACTCAGCGAGAACGTGCGGTACTCGGGCTCTGCCTGCACGGCGAGTAGGGAACGCGTGATTCGCACAAGCGACGCCGGATTTTGCGGGGTCAATGCGTCGAACTCCGCAAACGCCCCCGCCGTACCCGACACGCGAGTGCTCATGCCCCCCATCGGATAGCCAAAGCCCTGCATGCTGATGTTGCCCTGCGCATTGGCATTGGCGGAAAGCGTCAACGAAAATGCCGATGCGCCAACAGCGATTTTAAGCGCGCGAATTAGGCGTGATGAGCTCACGGTACTGCGCGATCCACGCGAGGGAGGTAGGTGATGCGTAGGCGAGGTCTGAACGCGGCCGGCCCTTCGGAAGAATAGAATCGGGCTTCTGCAACCTCGGCGCCTTCGTTTGAGCTTCGCAACACAATTGCTCGAAAAATATTGTTGGGCAAAATGGCCCAGCTGCGCACCAACGCGAGCACGTTCAGTTTCCTGGCAACACTATCGGCCGGCACGAGTCGCAAGCTATCCAGGCCGTTGAACACCCCTTCTGCCGCAAGATCAATGGCGCGCCGAATGTCGGGAACGAGCGTCGTCGACGTGCTGATTAAAGGCACGACTGCGATGCTGTCGGTGCGATCGACCCCTGGCGAAGGCCGTTGCGTTAGCAGCAAGTCTGCGCGCACAACCGTACTCGAATCCACAATGAATGACGGAACGTTGAATCGCAGATAGCTGCGATGCGACGGCCAACCACCTACGGTGAGCGTTTGCGAGCCGGCTTCGACTGGAGTCTTTCTGGTAAGGGTATAAACTGTGCTCGCCAATAAAACGTCGTTGGCCGCGCCCGTTATCACCGTAATCGGCGCGACGAGAATCGGTGAGTAGATGGAATCGGTGGACGCATCGAACGACAACTGCGGCGATGCAACACCACCGCCGAATGCGACAATGCGAATCTGCCCTGAAACCAATCCATCAATTGTGAGGGCAATTCGCAGGCGCTGTTTATTTGTGATCTTCGCAGAAATTGCGGTCTTTGAAAGCGGGATGCGGATCGAATCGCGAACGCCCGTCGGCGTGAGCGACAGTTTGCCGAGCAGTCGATCGGGACGGATGAGCGCAAGGGTTTGTGCCGCCGTTGGATTTGGCAGATCGACTGAGTCGACGTCGTACGCCAACAGATCAACCTGCGTTGGCCCGCGAGCACCCGTGGAATCGATCAGGAGATGCAAATAAACCGAGTCGGCCGCGGTGATGTCGTCTGTCGTCGACCCGCCATTTGCGCTGAATGTGGCCGGAAGCTGATCGAACCGAATGATCCCAACTGTTTCGACAGTGTCTTTGCGGTTCGCAATGACCATTCCGCGCGAAAGTCCGAGTGTTGGGAAACCACTCAGCGTCGTATCAAGAACAACGGCGTCGATGGTCGTGTCGCGAAATTCGTTCGACTGTGTTGGACACAGGGTTGGGCACGAAGTACCACCTTCGAGATCCTCGGTGCACCCAGCAGCGCCGACTGCAAGCGCGATGGATGCGAGAAAAACGATGGCCGGATTCAGTCGCCGGAACGGACGCGGAAGAAAGGAAAAACGCTCAGGCATTCTCGAGCGATGCAGGCATGAAAGGAGCCGGAAGCAAATTGGTCATCGACCAGCGCTCGGCTTTGCCCGACGCGGAAAACGAAACCACGTCCAGCGCGGGCGCAAATTCAACAAGTGCCTGTCTGCAGACTCCACACGGTGGTGTGGGATGCAAAGCACTGCTGACAATCACAACGCTACGAAACTTTCGGGCACCGCCCGCAATTGCTGCGGCCAAGGCGCTACGCTCAGCGCAAATGCCCGCGGGAAACGCGGCGTTTTCAACGTTACAACCAACGAACACTCGACCATCCTCGGCCTCGAGTGCCGCACCAACAGGGAAGTGCGAATACGGACAGTAAGCGTTCGCTCGTGCGGCTTCGGCGGCAGAACGAAGTGTTTGAACCGATTGCGTTTCAGAACCGACTGCCGAACTCATGCCGTCACGATTGAAGAGAGAAACGATTGCCCCTTACCATGCCAATTCACCCCAAACCAATCCGCAACGGTCGCGCCCAAATCGGAAAACGTGCTCCGAACACCAAGCGACGTTGGGTTCACGCGCGGTCCCGCCACTAGCAACGGAACGCGTTCGCGAGCATGATCGGTGGAAGGGGTCGTTGGGTCGTTGCCGTGATCGGCGGTAATGAACAGCAGATCGTCCTCTTTGAGTTGGGCCAAAAGATCAGGAAGGGCCTTGTCGAACTCGACCAGGGCCCCAAGAAAACCTCGGACATCGTTGCGATGGCCAAATAGCTGGTCGAAATCTACCAAGTTGGCGAAGCAGAACCCACGAACCTGCGAATTGAGCCACTCATTGAGCGCTACAATGCCTGCGGCATTGTTTTCGGTGTGCTGGGTTTTGATGTTTCGCCCAGCAAAAAGATCGTCGACTTTGCCCACCCCTCCGGTCGGAATTCCGGCGTTTGCGAGGCTGTCCAACAGAGTCTCAGCAACTGGCGCAACTGAAAAGTCACGACGGTGCGCGGTTCTCTGCCAGCTCCCCGATTCTCCTATGAAAGGGCGAGCGATAACCCGTGAAACGTTGTGTGGCGCCACCAGCATTTCGCGGGCTATTTCGCAAGCTCGATACAGTTCTTCAAGGGGAATCCACCCTTCGTGGGCGGCCACCTGAAAGACTGAATCAGCTGATGTGTAGACAATCCAGGCGCCGCGTTCCTTGGCCTGATCGGCGAAATCGTTGATGATCGTTGTGCCGCTGGCGACGATGTTTCCGATGACCGGTCGACCCGTACGCTGCTCAAACTGCTTGATCACCTCGGCTGGGAATCCGTGCGGGTAGGTCGGAAACGGCACCGCGAGGTGAACGCCTGCGATTTCCCAATGACCAGTTGTGGAGTCCTTGCCTGAGGACTGTGGTTCCATGCTCCCCCAAGCGCCCTTCGGAGCCGTCACTTTTGTGACCCCGTTGAGCGGCGCAAGCAATCCTAACCCAAGTGCTTCGAGATTCGGCAGCGGGAGCCCTCCCACGGCGCGTGCAACGTTGCCCAGCGTGTCGCTGCCAGCATCGCCATACGCGGCCGCGTCGTGAGCCGCGCCGCACCCAACACCATCCAACACCACTATTAATGCGCGGCGATTGCCGTGAGTCATCAAAACGTTCTCGAAAGAGTTCAGACCCGGCTTTCGCCGATGTAGACGCGGGACAGTCGCATGCGAAGACCAACGAGCAATTCGTACGGCGATAGTTCGCCGAGCGCTGCGACTTCGTCCAGGGAAAGCGCGTTCGGGTCGTTGCCGCCAATGAGAGTGGCAACATCACCCACAGCGCACGATATCCCGGTCACGTCAACCATGGTCATGTCCATCGTGACAATACCCACAACGCTGCAGCGCGTGCCGCTAATCACGACCTGACCGGTATTCGAAAGCTGACGCCTATATCCGTCAGCATGACCTATCGAAATGGTTGCAATTTTTCGAGGAGAATTTGCAATCCAGGTTCCGTTGTAGCTCACACCATCTCCGGGAGGCACCGTGCGAAGATCCACCACACGGGATTTCAACACAAACGCCGATTCAATACCGAGTGCGCTTTTTGAGGGCCAGCCATAAAGCGCGACTCCAGGACGAGCAAGGTCATACGGTGAGGGAGAGCGCGCGGCGAGCCCCATCGAACTGTCCACATGTAATAGTGTATTCGGATTCGCGTGTAGCACACCACACGCATCAAGCGCTTCGCGAAATCGCGATTCCTGGCGAGCACGCGAACTGTCTTCGATGACGGCCGCGGCGAAGTGCGTGAACACACCTTCGGGAGGATGCGCCGCAATGACGTCATGCAATTCGTGAACCTCATCCCACGGAACACCGGCGCGATGCATTCCCGTGTCAATCGACAAGTGCCACGGCGCTCCGCCGAGTGCTGTCCATTGAACGATTTCCGGAATGCGCGATAAAGACGGCGTGATGTTTGATCCATGCATTGTTGCAAGTTCACCAGATATCACCGGAGTGCAGCACAACATGCGCGAATTGATTCCGGCGCGACGCAACGATGCGCCCTCTTCGACTGTTGCAACACCCAGTCCCCAAACTTCAGGAAGTGTTTGCAATGCGCGCGCAACAGGAAGCGCACCAAGGCCATATGCGTCGGCCTTGAGCATCGCGACGATTGGAGATCCAGCACGCCTACGTGCAGCAGCTCCGCGACGGCCTCGACAACTTCTTCGTGACCTTCATCGAGGTCCTCAAGGACCGCCAGGGCAAGGCGCAGCCCGTCGAGGAGGGCGTCTCGAGCGGCGACTACCTGATCGGGTTCCTGCTCGGC
>JBDUAX010000362.1:0-4814 GCA_040004455.1 Gemmatimonadaceae bacterium | reverse complement strand
TGGCCAAGGTTGAAGTGCTCGCCGATCTCGAGCCGGAAGTAAACGTGTTGATGGAAGCACACGAAGCCAAGCGCATTCTCTGGTTTCCCAGTGAATTGTTAGCGCCACCCCCCGATACCGACCCCGACAAGTTTGTCGCCGAGCTTCGCGAACGCGCGCGCGGAATCAGTTTGCCAGGTCGCGTTGCACTCGCGCTTAACCTGCTCACTGAAGAAGGACTGCCGCACTTTCATCGGTTGCTCGCGGTGTATTTGGGAGACGACAGCTTCTGGCGAAAGTGGACCAACTTGTGGACTGCCGAAGAAGATCGTCACGGCGCAGTGCTTCACGATTACGCGCACGACAGTCGCATTCTCGACAATCCCGTGCTCGAGCGCATGCAGTTCGAATACATGAAGGCCGGTTTTCATCCGTCGTGGGACCGCGATCCGTATCGTGTGTTTGTATACACGTCGCTGCAGGAGCGCGCGACGCAGGTGAGCCACGCAAATACCGGTAAGCTCGCGGGACAGTACGAACCGCTTATCGGAACCGTTCTACAAAACGTCGCGAAAGAGGAGGCGCGCCACTATGCGTTTTATCGCGCGATTTTTGAGGGGGTGCTCAAGCGCGACCCAAGCAACGCGATGATTTCCGCAGCGGAAATCATGCCGTCAATCGAAATGCCTGGCTTCAGTATGCCGCATTTTCGCGACATGGCCGACGTGATTCGCCGGGCCGACATTTACGGACCGCGTGACTATCTCAGAATTGTCGAAGAGCTGATCAAGTTCTGGGCAATTGGAGCAGTTGAGAACTTGAACGAACTGGGCAAAAAAGCACAGGAGAAAATTCTGGGCGTGCCGGCGCGACTCGAGCGTATTGCCGATGCGATGGAAACGCGCAGCAAAGCGAAGACATTTTCGTTTGCCGTGGCTTTTGCTCGCGAGTTTTCGATGGAATAAGGATTTTCGCGTAGCGAATGCTGTGATCTTGCTACGCGAGTTTTGCGTTACATCGTTTTTTCCAACGCTCGCAGAGTCTTTAACAACGCCGACAAGTCACGACTGTCGGCGTTTTCATGATGCATCTCTTCGCGTTCGATTTGGTGAAGATGTCGTCCGACCTGCACGTCTGAGCCGCCACGAATAAGCAGTGCGTAAAGGTCGTGCGCGTATTTCAGATATTCGTCGTGCGACGCAGGTTGATCACGTACATTGAGCGGATCCCATTCATTCAAGAGCACTTTGCCAATGGTCGCTTCAATCTCTTCGCGCTTGGAATCGGGCATGGAGCGTCGGCCTTGGGCGGGGGAAGCGTACGCGATCGTTGTGACTGGAGCTTGCATCACGATGCGTCAAGCGTCAACCTCGGCGCGTACACAACGCGCCTAAACGTTCGTTAAGGCAGCGCGCTAAGCGACAACTTCCCCACTGAACCAGAAAGACTCTTTCCGCCGATGTCGATGTAGAGTTCGCCGTCGGTGACGGAGAGATCGAATTTCACGCGCCGATCGAGAAGCCGAACCAGCTCGTCAAGCAATTCACGATCCATGGCGTACAACTCGAGTTTTTCAGCGCGATGAATGGTGGCGGCTGACCACGCGCGCAACAGCATCATCGGATCTTTGTGAATATAGACCGCAACGCGCGGCGACATTTTGCTCGCCTTGTGCAAACGCGCGGAATCGGGCGCGCCAATTTCAATCCACGATTTAATCGTGCCGGTTAAGTCGCGCACAACAATTGGCGGCTCGTCGGGATCGGACAGACCCTTCGAAAACGTGATGCCTTCGGTGTACTCGAGGCAGTACGCGAGCACGCGCGTGAGCAAATATTCCGGTGTTTCGGACGGGTGTTGGGCCACTCGCAATGACAGCGTTTCGTAGACCTGCCGGTCGACGTTGGCGAGCTGGATATCGAAGTTGTAAATGGTGGCAGTAAGCGCCATGCGGGCCCTGCGGGACTGGGTGAAATCCGGATTCAGCTGAAAGACGTATGAACTCGGGGCGCAAGCTGGCGCAATGCAGTTCCTTTGTCCAACGTTCCGACCGTGTCAGATACGCATCCGAATACACGTGGCTTTGCGCGTGGACCAATTCCCGAACCACCTGAAGCGCCGAGCGCGCGCACTACAACGGCGCGTTACACGCGCGCCGGCCGAGCCGCGGCTCGCCGGCCGTGGATCGCCCTGGGGCTCGCGATTGTCACGTTGTTCATGGCCAGCTGGATCATCATTCCCGGCCCCAATCGCACCATCGTTCCACTTTCAGTTGGCGCGCCGGAAATAGCTCAGTGGCTGGTGATCATGGCGCTAGTGGCAATTGTTGGCGCCATTCGCACGTGGCGCGCGCACTTTGTGGCCCGCGTAACAATCGTGGCGGGTGTTGTTGCATTGTTGCTCTCGCTGTGGCCCTTGGTGCGATTTCACTCGGTCGCGTCACGGGCCGAAGCGCAACTGACTTCGGTATTGGGGCTCGACTACCTCGATTCGGTGCCGTTGCAACGTCAGCTGAAATTGCGTTCGTCGCCGTTGATTGTCGCTGATCTCTTTCGCGGCTTGCCGAAAGATTCCGTGAAGGAAACCGGGAACGTGTTGTTTGCGACGGTCGCGAAAGTGCCGTTGCATGCCTTTGTGTACGAGCCGCTCGCGGCCGGCAAGTATCCGATCATCGTGCAGATTTATGGCGGCGCCTGGCAACGTGGAGCGCCCGATGAGTTCGGAGAGTTCGGGCGCTACTTCGCTGCGCGCGGTTACGTGGTGTTTTCAATTGACTATCGTCACGCGCCGGAGTTTCATTTTCCGGCGCCGTTGGCGGACATAAAAACTGCGCTCACGTGGATCAAGCGTAATGGTGCGAAATACAACGCTGACACATCGCGCATTGCACTGCTTGGTCGCTCGGCCGGGGCGCATCTCGCGGTGATGACCGCGTACGATTCAACGTTGCCGCCGGTGAAAGCCGTTGTTGGTTTTTACACGCCGATTGATTTGGTGGATTCCTACCGACATCCGCCTTCTCCGGATGTGCTGCACCTGCGCGATGTGCTCGAAAAATTCATTGGCAAGCCACTTGATGAAGCGGTCGATACATACGATGCGGCATCGCCAATCAATCTGGTAAATCGTCCGTTGCCGCCAACGCTGCTGTTCAACGGTGATCGCGACAACATTGTTGAAGCGCGGTACAGCGCGGAATTGAACAACAAACTGCGCGCGACCGGAACGAAGTCAATTTTCGTGGAAATACCGTGGGCCGATCACGCGTTCGATGAAGTGCCGAACGGCATGAGCGGACAATTGTCGCGGTACGTCACGGAGCGATTCCTGGCTTGGGCGTTGACGCGGCCGAACAATTAGCGCCCTTCTCCACCGCTCCACGCAATCGCCCTATGAGTCGAGCGAAATACTACAATCCCGGCCTCGGCTTCCTCGACGATGTGTGTCCGTTCAAAATTTTCCAACCGTCCTTTTCGCGCACCATCGTCATTGTCAAAAACCCACCGTACGTCGTGCCACGCCCCGGCTTGTCACTGAATGTCTGCGAAAATTCTGTGCGCACCGTTGCAACCTTCGGCGCCAGCACGCTGATCTGCGTTTCGTAGTACGACAGTTTGATTTCCGGAATGTTGCTCAATGTTTTGAGCGACGCGCGCACATCCTTCGCGTTCTGGAAACCCAATGATCCATTTTCAACCCAACTGAACGACGAATCGTCGGAATACAAACGGCCCGCCCCGTCAAAATCTTTCTTGCTCATTTTGCTGGTGAACTCACCCAGCACTGCTTTCACGCTATCGCGAATTGCGGCCTCACCGGCGGCACTGAGCGATTGCCTATCTGAAACCTGCTTGACTGGTTTTTCTGTCGTGCACGCAGTCGCGACGGCAATCAATGCGAGCCGAGCGCTGGTCAACAGCATTCGCTTTGAATGACGATTCGAAGCGCGCACGATTCTGTTGAAAGAGTTCATCGACGAATAGTACTCCGCACGCAATCACCTGATACGGGAAATCGCTGGCACGAGCCGCCGCCCCGTACTCCAGAAAAAACTCCCCACGACGCCGGGAAATTTCATACATTCGGGCGTCGGGAAATTGCTGTCCCCGCTTTGTGCCCACTCGGAGATTATTATGGCGTCATCCATGCTGTCAGCGCGGTATCGCGGTAGGTCCGATCAAACTCGCCCTGCGCCCCAATTGGCTTCGCTGGCATTAGTTGCCAGCATAATTCTTCCAATTGTCTCGCCACTGCACGCGCAGTTGGTGTCCCCCCGCTCAATACCCACGACGTACGCGATTACCAACGCGAAGATCGTGCCGGTTGCAGGACCGACTATCGCCAAAGGCACGATCGTGATCCGAAACGGCCTCATCTCGGCGGTCGGTGCGACCGTCGTTGTGCCGGGAGATGCCCGGATAATCGATGGCGCCGGACTCACGGTTTACCCGGGCTTTATCGAGAGTTACGGCTCGCTCGGCCTGTCAGCCGCACCAGCTGCGGCCGGTCGGGGTGGCGGCGGAGGGGGCGGGGGTCGAGGTGGCGGAGGCCCGACCGCGATGGCGGGATCGGCAATTTCGAACTATCCCGCTGGGTTACAGCCCGAACTACTCGCCGCTGAACAGCTCAGGCCAGATGCCGACTCCTTCACGGGGGCGCAGGCCGCAGGCTTCACGGCCGCACTCACGGCACCGTCAGCGGGCATCTTCCAAGGGCAGTCGGCGTTCATCAATCTCTCCGACGGCGAAGCGGCCGGCATTATCATTAAGGCGCCAGTAGCGCAACACATTGGCTTCACCCCACTACGAAACGGCGGTTTCCCTAATTCGCTCATG
>JBDUAX010000361.1:0-4815 GCA_040004455.1 Gemmatimonadaceae bacterium | reverse complement strand
GCATGCCGAAGCTCACTCGATGTACGTAGCCTGGATCGCGCACGGCGTCATCACTGTTTGCCCCACCCATGCGCATGATTGATTCGCGCGCGATTACCGCCACCGCGTTCTTTGAAATTTTGAAGGGCAGATCGTAGGCAATCGTGCCTTCTGCAATTGGAACAGCGCTCTTGCCTTCCTTGAACGGCGCAACATTGCGTGAGCCGGCGAATACGGTTGCACCAGCGCCGAGTTCAAATGACAGACGGTGGTTGTTCTGAAACAACGGGCGCCAGCCGACAGTGGCGACCACGTCAACCAGCGTGAGAGTTCCGCCTGTCCATGAAACGCCATTCTCTGTCATTCGAATGTCGGTATTCGAAATGCGCGTGTCGAGCGATGCGCGCGTGTTCGCGCCGATCGCCCCACCCAAATTGAGTGAGAGCATCGGTGCAAATTGCGTTCTCACCGTCGGCGCTCCGGTTCCTGACGCCCATGTCACTGGCAACCGAACCGCGACTTCGGCTGAGCTTTGGGCGAAGAGTGCTTGTTTTGCGGTGGAGCTGAGCGCGAGCAAGGCAAAAAAAGCATTCGCCAATGTGCGTACCGCTCGAATGGGTATTCGAATCACGATAGCGACCAATGAAGTGGTGCCGAAAGTGTGTCTAACAAATGCATAAGCGGTGCTAATACTGGCGTGAACGATCGACAACCCACCTGGATGATCGTCCGTTTTCAAAATCGTTGAGGCATTCCAGAAAACCGGATATTGCGCCCTTCGTCGTGGTGATGCCGGAAATGTGTGGAGAAACAATGACGCGTTTGTCCAACCAGAGCGGTGAAGTTGCTGGGAGTGGCTCCGTTTCAAACACATCAAGCGCTGCTCCACGCAACCATCCGCTGTCGAGCGCTTCGGGAATGGCGCTTTCGTCGACAACTGCGCCGCGACCTGCGTTGATGAGGATTGCGTTCTTGCAGTTTTGCAAAACGTCGCGGTTGATCACGTGTCGCGTTTCGGCGGTGAGAGGAAGCATGAGAATCAACCAGTCAGCGCCTTGAACTGCTTGTGCGACTTGTGCGACCGGAACAACGTTGTCGAACACCGAATCAGCCGATTTCCCCGAACGAGACACCCCGATAACGCTGCACCCCAGCGCGCGAAACAATCGTGCGCAGTGCACGCCAACATCACCAATACCAACGACCACGGCTTTCGTACCGCTCAGCATTTCGATTTCGCGAGGTGCCCATTTCTGCTGCTTCTGACTCTCCGCGAGCGGCACAACCTGCTGCGTAAACGCCAACGCACGCGATAGCGCCCACTCCGCGATCATCGGCCCGAATGATTCGGAACTGCGCGTGAGCAGAATGTCGTTCGGAATCTCAGTTGGATACAACCACGGATCGACACCGGCACCCGTGCTGTGTACCCAGCGAATGTTGCCCATCGATGAAACGCGCGGGCGGCGGAAACCGAAATACGTGTCCCCCCATTCGAGGTCGGCGAGTGAGATGTTCGCGACCACATTCCCGCGCACTTCGAGGTCCGGTCGCGCGGTGCGAAGCATCTCCGCGAGAATCGCGTGCTTGTCTGCCCCAATGACGACACGCTTGGGGGCGAGCTGCTTTAATTCAGTTGACATGTCGGAAAGCTAGACGCGGTTGATCGATTGATGAACCGTGCGATTGGATGCGTAACCTTCTATTTGCGCATCCAGACAGGAATCCATGGACTGACACCCGATTCCCTGACGTTTTTCAGAGGCCGGCGGCGTAGCTCCGAAGCCGCGCCAACATGCGCGCATCAGCGGCCGGAAAGTCGTCACCTTTCGGCGTTTCAATAACCTTCGGCACCAAACTCAATCGATCGTCGGTCATGATACGACGAAACGGCTCGGCACCAATGCTGCCTTCACCAATGAGATCATGCCGATCGAGATGGGAACCAAGTTTCGCTTTCGAGTCGTTCAAGTGCAGACACTCAAGCCGATCAAGTCCGATGGTGTCGTCAAATTTCTGAAAAACTCCGTCAAAATCGTTGATCAAATCATACCCGGCGGCCCACACGTGCGCCGTATCGAGACAAACGCCAACGCGCTTGGAAACATTTTTGGGCAATGCATTTAGCATCGCCGCCATTTCCTCAAACGTGCTACCTAAAACCGTCCCTTGACCGGCCGTCAACTCCATTAACAACCGCGTTGGCCCTTGCTCTGCTTCCAACGCTTCAACAATGCCCGCGACGTTGCGCGCGATTCCCGCCTGGCGTTCATCAATAAAATTTCCTGGATGCGAAACGAGCGCATGCAAGCCAAGCGCGTGACAACGTCTTAGTTCGCCGCGAAAACACTCAATTGAACGCGCGCGCAACGCTTCATCCGGAGAAGCGAGATTGATCAAATACGAATCATGCGCGCACGTCCAACGCACGTGCGTGTTCGCCATCTCCAACCGGTATTGCGCAGCTTCCGCATCTTCAACTTCACGTTCAATCCAACGGTTCGCATTTTTCGTGAAAATCTGCGAACCAGTCGAACTGATTTCGCGACAGCGTTCCGCTGCAAACCAGCTCCCACCGGCGACTGATACGTGTGCTCCCAATGGCGCGCGATCCTTTGTGCAATCGCCAGCGTCCATGCGAATTGGCTCGTCTTTAGCCTTCGCTGATTTTTTCGCTGGGGCCTTGGCGGATACTGGAGCCGCAGTTGTTGTCGGCGATTTTTTCGCGGCGGACTTTTTTGCTGGCGTCATTTCTTCTGGGCTCTCAACCACTCTAGCGGATCAACCGCGCGACCGCGCGGTCGAATTTCAAAATGTAAATGCGGTGGCAATTCCGGGTCAGTTGCGCCGACCGCGCCAACGCTTTGCCCCTTCACGACTCTATCCCCTTTGCGCACATCAATGCGGCTGAGCGAACCATACACGGAATAATCACCGCCACCGTGCTGCACGATTACCGTTTGTCCGTACGTGCCAATCTGCTCGGCCAGCACCACTTCGCCGCTCGCAATACTCTTCACAACGCTTCCCACTGGTGCGCCAATTCCAAGTCCATTCCAGCGTGTGGTCGTATTGTTCGGATTAATGACGCGACCAAAACGATAAAGAATGTTTCCTTCAACCGGCCAATCAAGTTTGCCGAGGTCGGAAGTCTTGATGGTTGATGCAACCGGCGCGGGCGTTGCAGCCGTTCTCGGCGCCGCCTCCGCTCTGCGACGCAACGCTTCCAGGTCGGAAATGACACTTGATACCCGCGCTTCATCGGCCGCCAATTGTGATATGCGGTCACGGGTCTGTTGAGTGGTTTGCTGCACCACCGTGAGGTTGCGCTGCCGTCGCCCTTCGAGACTTCGAAGACGTGTTTCCTCGGTCGCTTTCTCTCTTCGGTTGCGCTCGACCTCGTCATACAGGTGCACGAGAAGCTGTCGCTGTCCGCCAATTTGGTTACGCAGAATCTCAACGCGTTCAACCAAAGCGCGATCGCGTCGCGCGAGTTCGTGCAGATACTTGTACCGCGCAACCAACGACCCAAACGACTGGGCTGACAAAAGCGCTTCCGCCTCGTGCAATTGGCCACGCTTGTAGATGTCAATCACGCGACGCTGCAACACGGCCTTCTTGGCGGCAAGTTCGTCTTCGGCGTTGATAAGCCCGCCTGTCGCAGAGTCAACTTCCTGGGTAATCGACGAAAGCTGCGAATCGAGCGCCTTCACCAAACGCGCAGTCGCGTCGGCCTGCCGATCGAGATTTGCAACTTCATCGGACAGTGTTCGCGCGCTGCGTTGCAATTCGCCCATTTTCGCTTCGAGATCGGCGCGCTCCTTGCGCATCTTCTCGAGCTCTTGCTGCTGCTGCCGAAGTCGTGCCTCGGCGGCAGCCGTTGCTGCGGCACCCGTTTGCCCAAACGCAGAAGCTGAACTCATCAGACTCGCTATCACTGCCAGCGCACCTGTTGCAAGTAACGCGCGCAACGGGCGCCGGGCCCGATGCTGATTCATACTTCCTCGCGCCACACTTGCTTGAGATGTCGGCCAACAGACAACGCACTCCCTGCGAGCCCGATTAATGCACCTGCCGCAAGTCCACTGGCCACTTGCCACGGCTCAAAAAATGTCGTCGCAACGAGGTTGCGCGAGATAACGGTGCTCGCGGCCCAGGTAAGCAGCAACGCAATGCCGCCTCCTGCCAATCCCTTCAATAAACCATCAATCAAGTACGGCGACCGCACAAACCAGTCGGTCGCACCGACCAGTCGCATGATTTCAATTTCGCGCGCACGCGACAGCACCGCCATACGAATGGTTGATCCAATGATGATGATTGCCACCAGCGCGAACACGAGACCAAGCCCCGTTCCCGCGAACGCCGCTATCGTGCGAATGCGATACAATTTTTCAACCCACTCTTCACCGTATCGCACTTCGTCAACAAACGGATAGCTTCCGAGTCGCCCTGCAACTGCCTTCACAGTGGTTGGATCGCGAAAGCCCTCTTTCAAGCGCACTTCAATTGAAGAGGGCAACACCGCGACGTCCAGCACGTCTTTAAATTCTGGCAATTCGAGGCGCGCGCGCGCCAAACCTGAATCAGGACTGACAAAACCCGCCTGTGCCACTTCTGGAAACGCTGTGGCGTCGCCGAGTAGTGAGGCGACGGCGTCTTCACTCGTGCCGTCGGCAAGGAATACGCGAATTTCAACGCGGTTTTCAACATCACGCAGCGCCACGCGCAAATTCACCGCCAGTAAACCGAACAACCCAAATGCAAACAGCGAAAACGCGATCGTCGTGATGCTCAACAATCCGAGCAGCGGGGCTCGCCGAAATGCCATGAATG
>JBDUAX010000360.1:0-4817 GCA_040004455.1 Gemmatimonadaceae bacterium | reverse complement strand
ACGTATCCTTCGTTGCCCAAATTGAAGCGTGTGCGTCGAGCAGACTCCGTTCAGCCTGCGTCAACGTTACGCCAGCTCTGAGTCGGCCAATGCCGTCGGAGGAATAGCTCTCCCCTTGTTGTCGCGGATTGCCACGCAGCGGCAACCACATTGCGACATCCGACGGAAAATTCGCCTGCGGCGGAAACACGCCGATAATCGTGTGCGGCGCGCCATCAATCCGGAGTTCCTTTCCGACCACATCCAGCGCGCCAGCAAATCGACTCTTCCAAAGCGCGTGACCGATGACGACAACGTTTGGGCCGTGCGGTACGTCTTCGCTGTCCGAAAACATACGGCCGCGCTCCAACGGCACTTGCAACACCGTCGCAAAGTCGTGAGTAACGCGAAGCACCCGAAGTCGTTCGGCCCCATTCGCATCGGCGAGATTCGCGCTTCCGCCTTCGTACAGTGCCATCGATTCAAATGCCTTCGCCTTCTCACGCCACGCGACGAAATCCGGGTAATTGATGTTAGTAAAGGTCAAATTCCATTTCGGGGCCTTCTCATTGAGCGACACCATTCGTTCGGCATTCGGAAACGGAAACGAGCGTCGAAATGTCGCATCGAGTAACGCGAACACCGTCGTGTTAGCGGCAACCGCCAACGTTAACGTTGCAACTACTGCGGCAGTGGCAGCCGGTCTTCTTGCGAACGAGCGGAACGTCTGACGCAAATCAATAAGGAAAGACTGCACAGGGTGCTCCTTGTTTTGCGAATGAACCGGACCGCTGCGATTCCAATGCTCGCGCGGAGCGCGGGTTGCAACATCACTCATTCCACCCAGCGCGCTGCGAACCGCAGCCGGAAGTCCGCGCCCTCGCGCTTCGCCAACTTGCTCAACAAACAACTGCTCCATCTCAGCGCCATGCGTGTCACGCAACGAGCGCGGCAAGAACAATCGCAACAGGAAGCGATACAGGAAACGCACCTACTTCGCCCGCGACTGTGCTGCGGCCAGGCGTTGTTCCGCCGTTCGAATAGTTGCGTTCATGCGCGCTACTTCGGTTGCCAGCGCACGTCGGCCAGCAGCCGTCACGCGAAACCAGCGAAGCCGCGCACTGGTCTCGTCGGCGTTCGACGGCGGCGTATCAAGCGCTTTGATGAAGCCTTCTTCGACCAGCTCGTCGAGCGAGCCGTACAGCGTAACCGGCCAAAGCTTGAGTTCGCCCGCGGTTAATTCGAGAACGTCGCGCATGATGCCCGAACCATGGCGGTCGTGGGCAGCGAGGGAGAGCAGAATGAAGAACCAGGGTCGTCGCATGGTTTGATTATACTAATGTATATAATATAAAGCAATATAACGGCGGACGGAGATCATTGGGTTCAACGAACTCAGCGCGGAGTCGTAGGCATGCTCATGAGCGAAGAGCCACGCCTCGTGATTGGTGGTGTCGCCCTCGACCTGTTTGGTGCACTGGCGCTCACGCGGCTATTGCCGTCTCAATTGTTCGGCCTTGACGCGCGTGACCCGCTGATATGTGTGGACGCGCCAATGGTGCTCCTGAGTGCCGCCTCGATTGCGTGCGTGTTGCCCGCGCGTTCGGCGGCCAGATGAATCCGATTGAGGCTATTCGCGCGGATTAGCGCACCCCATCGCCAATTCGAACAATCCGCTGTGACCAGTGACTGTTGACACCCGATTTCAACACTTCACGCACGGTATTGCCACGATTACCGGATCCGCCACCAACCGCCTCTGGACATAGAGTGTCTATCCCTTAGAATAACTATGTCCATCATCCCGATCTCATGACCAAACGCGATCTCCTGCCGGGCCTGCTCGACATGCTGATTCTGAAAACACTCACCGCGCAATCCATGCACGGCTACGGTATTGCACAGCATTTGCAGCGGCTCTCCAAAGAAGTAATTGCCGTTGAAGAGGGCTCGCTCTATCCCGCGCTGCAACGCATGCGACAGAAAGGGTGGATCAAAGCGGAGTGGGGGCAAACTCCCAACAATCAACGCGCGCGCTATTACACGATCACCACATTGGGTCAACGCCAATTGGGCGAACAGGAAGACGGCTACTCCGAGTTGATGTCGGCGGTCCGCCGCATCATGCGGCCGGCCTGATTCACATTCAATGAATTAACCAACCATGCGTGAACTGCTTGCCCGACTTCGCGACTGGCTGCGTCGCGACCAATTGGACGCCGAGTTGCGCGAGGAGTTGCAGTTTCATCGAGATCGATTGGCACACGATGAAGTGACGTACAGCTCCGATGCATCAAACGCGCTTCATTCGGCCAATCGCCGCCTGGGAAACACAACGAGCATCCGCGAAGCATCACGCGAACGATGGTCAATTCCAACGCTCGACAACTTGCAGCAGGATGTGCGGTTTGCGTTGCGTGGCCTTCGCCGTAATCCGGGATTCACAATCACGGTTGTGCTCACGCTGGCTTTGGGATTTGGGGCCAATGCCGCAGTCTTCTCCCTGCTTGACCGCCTGTTTGCGCGCCTACCCAGTGGAGTTGAAAATGCAGAAACATTGCAGCGCATCTACCTCACCCAATTCGATGAGGGGAAACAAAGCGGAATCCGTGACCTTTACAACAATCCGCAATGGCGCGACTTGCACTCCGCACTTAACGGCGTTCCCTCCACCGCATACGCCGTTGACACAACACGACTGGGCGACGCCAACAGCGCGACGTTAATCACGGCGACGTATACCGATTCGGCGTACTGGCCGGTACTGGGAGCGCGCATTGCATTGGGCAGGGCGTTCACTAGCGCAGAAGCGCGCATTGAAGCCGCGGGCAATGTCGTGATAATCAGTGATGTATTCTGGCAAGATAGGTTCAGTCGTGCCGCCAACGTATTGGGGCAGACGTTGAACATTGCCAATAGGCGGTACGTGGTTATTGGTGTTGCGTCGAAAGAATTCAACGGTGTTGACATCGGCGCCACAGACATTTGGTTGCCACTTGGCGCGATGCCCATGCAGGAAGGTGATCCCGGTAGATTCTGGTTTGATATTCGGGGAACGCCACTATTGCACGCAATCGTTCGCGTGCCGCTGACGAGCAACCGCGATGCACAGATTGCGCAAGTGAACTCGCGATTGACGACGGTCTTCAGAGGCGGCTCTGTCGCTGGCGGGTATCCGCGTGATTCGATAGCCATTGTCTCAACGGGATCGATTATTGCTGCGCGCGGCCCAATGAACGCGGGGCAGGAAGTATTGATTTCAACGCGATTGGCCTGGGTATCGATGCTCGTATTGCTCATTGCCTGCGCCAACGTGGCAAACATGTTGCTCACGAGACTCATAGAGCGACGCAAGGAAATTGCCGTTCGCCTGGCGCTCGGCGTGTCTCGCGCAAGACTCGCGCGCCAATTTGTAATCGAATCTTTGTTGCTCGCAACACTCGCGCTATCGGCTGCAATTGTTGCAGCAAACTGGGCGGGCGTGTTTCTCCGCGCAGCGCTGATGCCGCGCACGCGATGGGCCGGAGCTGCAATTGAGGCGCGGTTCGCAGCGTTGCTCGTTGCCGGTGCGTTGTTGTCCGCGATCGCCATCGCGTTGGTGCCAATGCTCCACGTACGTTCATTTAGTACGGCCGACATCCTGCGAGACGGACAGCGTTCGGCAGCAAGGGGAAGCAATCGGTTTCGGTCGGCGCTCATTAGTGCGCAAGTCGCGTTGGCGGTAGTGTTGCTGACTGGCGCCGCACTTTGTGTTGAAAGTTTTCGACGAGTGTTAAAAGTGGACCTTGGGTATGACGTTCCGAACGTTGCTTTCGCAATTCCAACGATGTTGGGCAGTCGCGGCGGAGAAACGAGTTCGCAAAACGCAGCACGCGGCCAGGCATTGTTGGAAACGGCGGAGAATCTCGCCCGCATTCCAGGCATCGAATCGGTGGCACGATCGTCGACCTCGCCCATTGGCGGCCTATGGATGATTGGAATGCGAATTGACGGCGATTCCGCTCCAAGATTGAACGGACATTCTCCAGGAATACGCGCTGTTTCACCGGACTATTGGCGAACCGTTGGAATGCGCGCTGTGCGGGGTAGAGTTTCATCGGAATCGGACGTTACCGGTGCGCCACTGGTCGTGTTCGTTAACGAGACGATGGCGCGAACGATGTGGCACGGACGCGATCCCATCGGACAGTGCGTTGCCCTGTACAACGGACCCTGCCGCACTGTCGCTGGCGTTGTTCGTGACGTGCACTTCAGTCGCGTAGTTGCAGAGCCAGCCATGCAGATGTACATGCCACTCGCTCAAGCTGGAAGGAAGGGTGAACCGGCGATTGGTTCGGTGCTCATCATTCGCTCCGCGCCATCTCACTTGCAATCGGCCGTTGCAGAAATGAAGCGTGCGCTCAGTGCGGCACTTCCTACCGCGCAAATCACGGTTCAAACGTTGCAGCAAGAAATCGAGCCGCAATATCGCCCGTGGAAACTCGGCGCAATGCTCTTCACTACGTTAGGCGCACTCGGACTGCTGGTTTCATCAATCGGATTGTACGGTGTCATAGCATACGGCGTCCGTCGCCGCTTGCACGAACTCGGCATTCGCGCTGCATTGGGCGCCGAACGAAAACGCCTTGTGCTTCTCGTGCTGGGGCAAGGAATGCGAACGGTGGTCAGCGGCTTGCTACTCGGTATCGCGCTGTCTTTTGCTCTCTCCCGCTTCATCTCGGCGATTGTGTACGAGACGTCGCTGCGCGATCCGATCATTCTCGGCGGGGTCAGCCTGACCATGCTTGTCACCGCGTTGATTGCCTCATTCCTCCCAGCGTGGCAAGCTGGCAGTGTTG
>JBDUAX010000359.1:0-4826 GCA_040004455.1 Gemmatimonadaceae bacterium | reverse complement strand
TCAATCTCAAACAAACGATATTTACCAACATCGATCTGTCCGGATGCAAGTTCGAGAATGTGAATCTGTCGAACGCGTCAATTACGAACGCCAATCTTACGGGAATGACAGTCAACGGCGTGTCGTTATACGCGATGTTGCGGGCGTACGAAGAACGCGCCGCAAAAGATCAACAGCCAACCGACCTTTAATGACAGCGTCTGGGGCCGGTGCTGTACTGTACGCGAAAAATGTGACGGTGCTCAGACGCTTCTATCAAAGCCTGCTGAAATTGAACGAGGAATCCGTTCACGTTGCCGCAGATCACATTGCAATCGGCACACCAACATTTCAATTGGTGGTTTGGCCTGTTGAACGCCAGTGGAATTTTGGCGACCATCTCGTGTGCGACGCGCGGGATCCCGAAGGGAACGTCATTCAGCTATGTGAGGTTCCCCGCTCATGACTTTGAACAGATATTGGACTGCGTTCTCGCAGAACCGCTGGATTGCACGCGCTCCCCGTGCTTGAATGAAAGCATGATAGAAATCGACTGATTCGGGCAACCTTCCGCGCGTGCCCAACCCCATCACCTCACTGGTCTCCACCCTGGGCGCCCTCACTCGGCGCCTATTCACGGGCGTTGGTGAGTTCGCGCGCTTTGTCGCCGCAAGCGCGCGCGCATCACTCGATGTGCGTGATTGGATTCCCCAATTCAGCGCACAAGCGCGTTCGCTTGGTGTCGGGTCAATTCCGATTGGCGTGTTCATCGCGGTGTTCACCGGCATCGTGCTCGCATTGCTCGCGAGTTATTCCGTTGGTGATATGGTCCCACCGTACTTCGTTGGCACGCTCGTGCAGAAGACTGTTACCCTCGAACTTGCGCCGGTGCTCACGGGTCTCGCACTCGCGGGACGCGTCGGCGCGAACATTGCGGCCGAGTTGGGGACCATGAAGGTGACGGAGCAGATCGACGCGTTGGAGACGTTGTCGTTTGATCCATTTTCACATTTGGTTGTACCACGTGTTGTGGCATCAACGCTGATGTTTCCAATTGTTGTTGCACTGGCAATGGTTGTCGGCGTTTTGTCGGGATGGTTGGCGTCGCTCACGTTGCTCGATATTACGACCGACCAATTCCTGAAGGGCGCGCGCATTTTCTTTGTCGATTTCGATGTGCGCTACGGATTGGTAAAAGCGGCCAGCTTTGGCGCAGCAGTCTCGCTCATCGGTTGCAAGGCCGGGCTCGAAACCGAGGGAGGTGCCGAAGGTGTTGGAAACGGCGCGACCAGGGCCGTTGTGATATCGGCCGTTATGATTCTTGTGCTGGATGCGTTCTGGGCTATAGTCTGGCTTACCGGCCGAAACATACAGTCCTGAGCCCGCAATGAAGCCGTGGAGATTCCGCCTAACTGCACTATCCTTCAGTCATGAATTCTGAGCGTCGCAAGAACGATTTCATGGTCGGAATTACAGTCCTGGTGGTCAGTGCACTGGTCATTGCGACCGTGCTCTGGCTCAAAGGCGCCAGTCTCCGAAATTCGGCGCGCTCCGTAATGGTTCGCACGCGGGACGTTGGCGGCCTCGCATTGGGTAATCCCGTGGTCGTGCGCGGTGTGCGCGCCGGAAAAATTGACGCCATTGCATTGGGCGATTCCGGTTGGGTCACCATCAAACTCGGCGTCGATCGGGACATCACTATGCCGCGTGATCCGGTCGTGCTGCTGTTTGCCTCGAGCTTATTTGGCGAATGGCAGGCGACGATTGCCGATGCAGCGGCGTTGCCGAGCGATGTTGATTTGCGCAAGAGCATTGCCGAAGCGCGCACAAAGAGCGATACGCTTGCGGGTGCTGTGCTCCCGGACATCGCACAACTAACGGCAGTCGCGGGCCGCATTGCCGGTGACGTCGCGACCGTTTCGCAGCGCGTGCAAGTTGCGTTTGATGATCAGGCCGTCGGCGAATTGCGTCAATCAATCAAGAACTTCGCGCAGCTATCCAGTGAGCTGGCCAACACGGTTCGCAAGCAGTCGCTTAACCTCGATAGTTTGAGTAGCAACGCGAATATTGGGGTTACGAAAATTCTGAGTGCAGCCGCAACGATTGACAAAATCGCTGCTCGAGTTGATTCGTCAACATCAGAAGATCAATTGCGACAGATTGTCACCAACACGCAAAACGCGGCGAAGGAACTTGTGGCCGCCACGACCCGATTGCGAGCCATCTCCGACAGCGCGTCAACGACGCAATCAAAGCTGCACAGTGTGATGGCGCAGGCGGACTCCCTCTTCGCGAAGATGAATAGTCGTCGAGGTACAATCGGTTTGCTGGTGAATGATTCCAAATTGTATCACAATACCGATTCACTGATGACCGAGCTCCGCGCGCTTGTGGCGGACGTCAAGAAGAATCCGAAAAAATACGTGAATGTGAAGGTGTTTTAGTTTGTTAACTGCCACAACGTACCGCGACGCGGATCTGGCGGATTCACTGCAAAAACGAAACGCGGATCTGGCGAATTACGCGAAACGTTCGTGGCAATTCCGGACCACGTAGTGAAATTTCGAGTTTTTATTTCTATGTAACAGCCATCGCTATTCAGGAAGATTTCAATTCGTACAACAACTGCTGTTAATAAAAGCCATGAATGAATGTCCTCCGTGCGCAATGCGCTCTCAATTCGCACAGTACCAATCCGCGTGATCCGTAAGATCCGCGTTTCGTTTTTTTGCAGTTGCAATAGTCGCTACAGCGCCCAACGAAACATCAACGCGAACGCATCAAGCAACCGGTGCTTCCACGACCTCGCATGCCACTGGTCGTACGTGATCTCCACGCTTTGCGTCAGATCCTTCGTAAATGCGTCTTCCAGCGCAATCGACGTATTGTGATCGAACAATAACAAATTGCATTCCGCGTTCAACCACAACGATCTGAAGTCGAGGTTCGCGCTGCCCACGACACCAATCTCACTGTCGACCACCATCGTCTTTGCGTGCAGAATGGCCGGCTGATATTCGAAAATGCGCACTCCCGCTTTCAATAGCTTTGTGTACGTACCGTGCGCCGCATGACGAATGAACGCGACATCGGATTGGCCCGGCAACAACAATCGCACATCAACTCCGCGTTTTACCGCGCTCGATAGTACGTCCAATGCACCAAGTGGTGGTGCGAAGTACGGAGTCGTCACCCACAAGCGCGTGCGCGCTGCACCCCACAGCGCCGATAACACCGCAATTGTCTCCGGTTGTCCGCGCCCGGGACGAGAATCCAGCACCATCACCGCTGCATCCTGCGACCGAACTTCGGCCACTGATTTTCTGCGCACGCGGCGTCCGCGTTTCTTGTCTTTGCGCAGTGCCATGCGACGAAACATGCGTGTGCGAAAATGCGGTGAACGCAAGGCCGCGAAGCCGCGCGGCGGCCGCACAATTCCGTCCGCCCACGACACGTATTCCAATCCGGGCAAGGCCGGTCCGCCGGCGCGGTCCCATCCTTCCGCAAACACGGCAGCGAGTTCAGCGCTCACATCTCCTTCTACACGAATAAACGTGTCGCGCCATGCGTTGCCCTTTGCCCGAATCGACGAACCGTATTCAACTCCAATGTTCATTCCACCAGTGAATGCAACTTTGCGATCGATAACAAATATCTTTCGATGATCGCGACGGAACGCGTGCAGCGGGGCGCGCCAGAACGGATGAAACAATCGTACGACAATTCCCGCCGCTTCGAGTTGCTGCCAATATTTGCGTCCAGTTCCGAACGAGCCCGCGCCGTCGGCGAGCACATACACTCGCACACCACGCTTCACTGCGTCCGCTAATTGCTGCAGCAGCCTCAGGCCGATGCGGTCATCGCGCAAAATGTAGGTCTCAACCAGAATCTCTTCGGTTGCGGCCGCGAGCGCTTCGCCAATGAGCTGAAACGTTTCTTCGCCATCCGTCAGCAGCTTCGTGGGAAGGCATTCATGCAGCTGAACCTGGTCAATTCGGTGGATGAGCGGCCGAAACCCGGCATCGCAAACGCCGTCTGGTAGGTTGCAGGCGGCTTTCCAGGCGTCGCGCGCCGTCATCACCACGCGCGGCCGCGTTCCCGTTAGGGGCCGGCGTACTTCCGAACGTGCAACAGTGCTCACGCGCGACTAAAATCGATGGACGGCATTTCCGTTGGACAGCATTTCCGAATATACCTCACGACGACACCCATGAATTTTGTCATCCGCTTCGCCGTCAATGGAGCCGCTCTCTGGCTGGCAGCACGTTTCGTCAACGGCATCTCGTATACTGGGGGTTGGGAAGGCTTGATCGGCGTCGCAATTGTGTTCGGCATCATCAATGCCTTCGTGCGCCCGGTGCTTTCCTTCTTGTCGATGCCAATTCAGTTCATCACGCTGGGGCTCTTCACCCTGGTGCTGAATGCCTTGATGCTGATGCTGACCGCTGGCGTGGCTGGTCGTTTGGGCCTCCCTTTCACTGTCGCCGGCTTCGTTCCCGCCCTACTCGGCGCAATAATAGTCTCGGTTGTGAGCTTGGTGCTGAGTTCGTTGCTCACCGACGAAAAGGATAAGCAATAAAGGGCTTTCTGGCCGAAGGGCTTTTCGGCTTGTCGGCTTGTCGTTGACAGTTTGGCCAAGTGTCCTTCTTGCCGAAGGCTGGAGCCTCCGTCAGCCAAACGTCCTCCCGGCCGATTCTGAATTCTCACTTCTGAATTCTTCAATTCTGATTCTGCACCTAGCCGACGGCTGAGAGCTTCCGCTGCCCGACCGCAAATTCATGAGCTAACCACAACGACATTTGGCCAAACTGCCAAGCAGCCGGCCAAATGTCGGCTGTTTTTTCGGC
>JBDUAX010000358.1:0-4837 GCA_040004455.1 Gemmatimonadaceae bacterium | reverse complement strand
CAATGCCGGTTGCAATTCTGGTGCTTGGTTTGCTGACCGTTGTCTACACGTACCGCGGCGGGATGAAAGCGGTGGTGTGGACGGAGTTGGTGCAAGCAAGCGTGTATCTGGTTGGTGGAATTTCAGCGGCGGTGTTGATTGGTAAATCAGTAACCGGTGGTTGGGGTGAGATTCTTCACCAGGCGAGCGCTGCAAACAAACTGCAAGTCATTGATCTCTACACACACTTTGACAAACCGTACACCATTTTTGCGGGGTTGATCGGTGGTGCCTTTCTCGCAATGGCGTCGCACGGTGCCGATCAGTTAATCGTGCAACGATTGCTATCAAGTCGATCGTTGAAGGACGCGCAGCGTGCGCTTATCGGAACCGGCTTTGTTGTGTTCGCGCAATTCGCGCTGTTTCTCATGGTCGGTGTTGGTTTATGGGTACTGTTTCAAAACCGTTCGTTTCCTGCCAGTGATCAGATTTTCCCAGCGTTCATTATCGAGCGAATGCCGCACGGTTTGCTGGGGCTTATTGTTGCCGCAATCGTTGCTGCCACAATGAGTACGCATTCCGGAACCATCAACGCGCTTGCGGCATCGACCACGCACGACATTTACCTCCCGCTGACTGGTCGTTCGCCCAATGATGCCAGAACCCTGCAAGTCGGCAAATATTTTGCGCTGCTGTGGGGACTGACACTCACTGGCGGTGCCCTGCTCTTTAAACAGCGCGGAACTCCGGTCGTCGAAATAGCGCTATCCATTGCTTCATTCACTCAAGGCGGCCTGCTGGGTGGGTTTTTTCTGGGGCTATTCTGGAAACGTGCAATTCAACGTGATGCAATTCTCGCGATTGGCGTGGGAATCAGCTGCATGGCGTTTATTGTATTTGCAAAGCAATTCATCAAGGCTTTCCCGGGCTTGACCGATTTGCTGTCGGGCGTTGCAACGATCGCATTTCCCTGGTACGTGTTAATTGGGCTCACCATCACCATGATTACTGGCATCTTGTCTTCCTTTACGCACCCAAATTATTCCGCGACTCAAACTGAGGCGCGTTCATGACCGAACCCGTTCTGGAAATCTCGCCGCTTCTCGTGGGAGTGGACGGCGGAGGAACGAGAACGCGCGTGTTGCTGACCGAGGCGTCAGGCAAAAAACTTGCGCGCATTGAGGGAGAAGGATCGGCGCTGCGTCCTGGCCACGAAATGGAATCTGCAGAAGTCATTGCGGCGCTCATCACACAGGCGCTGCAAAAAGCGAATCGTGCCGATGTCCGACCAGCTTTCTGCGTGGTTGGTGTGGCCGGCGGTGGACAAGAGCGCGCCGCACAAGCGTTGTGGTCGGCCTTGAACTCGCTGCACGTTGCTGATGACATCACGGTCCAGGCCGACGCTACAAGCGCACTGGATGATGCGTTCGGAGACAAGCCCGGGGTGCTGTTGGTTGCTGGTACTGGTTCAGCTGCATTTGCGCGCGCGCTTGACGGGCGAATTGAGCGCTGCGGTGGTTGGGGGCCAACCATTGGCGATGAAGGCAGCGGCGCGTTTCTCGGCCGTCGCGCACTGGGAGTTGTTGCCGCCGCGCACGACGGACGCGAACCTGAAACGGCGTTGCTGGGTGCAGTTCTCACCGCCACAGAGTGTGAGACGATTGACGAACTCATTCCGTGGGCCGCCAGCGCAACACCAGCGAAGATGGCAACACTGGTACCGGTGGTCGCACAAGTTGCAAGCACAGGCGATCTCCGCGCGAATGCGCTGATCAGTTTGTGTGTCGAAGAACTGGTCCTTCACGTGCGCACGTTAGCGCGCAGCTGCTTTGGCGACGAGCGCGACAGCATTCCAGTGGCGTTTACCGGCGGATTACTCGCTCGTGGAACGCTCGTGAGAAAGCGCCTGGAACAGCGACTCAAGTCGGCTGTGCCAGGCGCCACCGTACGAAACGAAGAGGTTGACGGAGCGCGTGGTTCAATTCGCCGCGCGCGCCGGTTGCTGGGCGCTGAAGTATAGAACTACGCGTTGGAGAGCACTTCCTCACTCACCTCATCGCCGAGTACGCCTTCCCAACGCGCCATAACTGCGGTCGCGAGGCAATTGCCTACCAGATTGATTGACGTGCGCGCCATATCCATGATTGCGTCGACACCCAGGATCACGGCAACTGCTTCCAACGGCAATCCAAATTGAGTAAGGGCGCCGGACAGGATTACGAGCGATGCACGCGGCACTGCGGCAACACCTTTCGATGTCAGCATGAGCGTAAACATCATGGCAAGCTGCGCACTCAGCGGCATGTTGATTCCCGCGGCTTGAGCGGCGAAAACTGATGCGATTGCCAGGTACAGCGTTGAGCCGTCGAGATTGAACGAATAGCCCGTTGGCAGTACGAAGGCGACAATACGCGGTGGAACGCCAAATTTTTCCATCTGCGTCATTGCCAGCGGCAATGCGGCTTCGCTGGACGCAGTTGTGAACGCAATGAGCCAGGGTTCACGCACGTATTTCCAGAACCGTGCGAGTGGTACTCTCGCAATGAGGGCAACCGGAATGAATACGAACAGCACCAACACCACCAATGACAAGTAAAGCGTGCCAATAAGCTTGCCAAGATTGAGCATTACGCCGAGCCCGCTCTTGCCAATCGTATAAGCCAGCGCCGCACCGATACCGATGGGCGCAAACGCCATTACGATGCCAACAAATTTGAACATGATGTCGCTGATGGCCTGAAAGAAATCCAACGCGATTCTCTTGGATGGGCCCTGCACACGTGCCAGCGCAACTGCAAAAATGATTGCGAAAAACACAATCTGCAGCACCTCATTTTCCGAAGCGGCCTTGAAGAAACTGGTTGGCACCGTGTGTTCGAGGACCGATCCCCACGTTGGCGAATTCTTCGACATGGCAGAGAAGTCATCAACAGCGCCGGCGTTTTGCAGATTAACGCCAACGCCGGGTTTGAAGACATTCACTGCCACCAACCCAATAACCAAAGCAAGCGTTGTGACGATTTCGAAGTAGACGATCGAACGAAACGCCAGCTTGCCCACTTTTTTCATGTCATCACCATGTCCGGCAATTCCCACCACCAGCGTGGAAAACAGCAGAGGCACGATGAGCATCTTGATCATCGAAAGAAAAATGTTCGAAAACGGCTTGAGCTGAACGGCGATCGTCGGAGCTTTCCAGCCGAGAAGAACGCCGCCGATCAATGCAATCACAATCCACTGCGATTGTGAGAGTCCCAGAAAACCGCGAGGTTTGACACTCACGCTACTTGATGATGTGCTGTTTGTCATTTGAAATCAGTAAATGCAGCGGGACCGAACGAGAACTATCTGACTCGTCCAGGATTGCGTAACACGGAATTGCGATAGCCATACAGGGCATAGATCACGATGCCAATAATCAACCACCACCCGAAGCGTTCCCACGCTTGTGGTGGCAGACCTTGCATTACAAAAACGCACGCTGCGGCTCCGCCAAGGCAAACGGGCCACACAAAAGGAACACGAAACGGACGAGGACGATCGGGTTCCGTGTAACGGAGCACCAGCACCCCGATGCACACGAGGGCGAATGCAAACAGTGTTCCTATGTTTGTCAGGTCGTAGGTCTCACCGGCATCACCAATCAAAGACCAGCCGGCAACAAAAATTCCCGTAATAACTGTGGTCACAACTGGTACACGATTCTTTACGGAAAGCCTGGCCGCAAATTTCGGGAGCAGGCCGTCGCGCGCCATTGCGTAGAAAATGCGTGGTTGACCGTATTGAAAAACCAGTAACACAGCGGTCATCGAAAAAACAGCTCCGAATGCAACGAGCCATGCTGCGCCCTGCATGCCAGTAGCCTGCAGCGCATAAGCGAGAGGATCGGCGTGAACGCTGGGATCCAACTGCTTGTAATTCACCATTCCAGTTAGAACAGCGCCAACTGCGACATAAATCACCGTACAGATGGCGAGACCGCCAAGAATTCCAATTGGCAAATTTCGCTGCGGATTTTTCGTCTCCTCGGCCGCAGTGGAAATCGCGTCGAAGCCGATGTAGGCAAAAAATACGATTGCGGCGCCGTGATGAATTCCAGTAAATCCGTTGGGCGCGAATGGCGTGTAGTTCGCTGGATTGATCTTCGTAATACCCACGCCGATGAAGAGTGCAAGCGCCAACAGTTTCACAACCACCATGATGTTGTTGGCGCGAGCGCTTTCACGCGCGCCAAGCAGCAACAACCATGTAATGGCCAATACAATCGCTGCAGCCGGAACATTCACCAGAAACGGCATGCCGATAAATTTCGGTGCGGACTGAATCAAGCCGTGAACAGCGGGATCGGAACTCAGCAGCGCGGTTCGATATCCGGTCGTTAACCAAACAGGGAGACTGATAAATCCCCCCGTTAGCGTTTTGAAATAGTCGCCCCAGGAAATTGCGACGGCGACGTTTCCAACTGCGTATTCAAGAATGAGATCCCATCCAATAATCCACGCTACAATTTCGCCGAGTGTGGCATAGGTGTAAGCGTAGGCGGAGCCGGCCTGCGGAATCATCGACGCAAGTTCTGCATAACACAGCGCGGCTAACGCGCACACACCACCAAGCAGCAAAAACGAGAACACCAGCGCTGGGCCTGCGCCACTGCGTATCACATGCCCAGCAGCGTCTGTCTGCCCAGCTGCAGCTGTTCCAACTGCTCCAAAAATTCCGGCCCCAATCACTGCGCCGATTGCAAGCATGATGAGATCCCCAGCGCCGAGAACTCGTTTGAGCCCTTCCGGATCGTCCACCATCGCCGCAATCGGCTTGCGGCCAAAGAGTGCTTTCATTGGTTAGATGAAGAGTGGAG
>JBDUAX010000357.1:0-4847 GCA_040004455.1 Gemmatimonadaceae bacterium | reverse complement strand
CCACTGTCACCTCTGTTTCTGGTGGCACGCCACTGCCACTGCAGAACACATCCTCAAATGTTCGATGGGGTCCGGAAGAAGCACTCGCCAATCCGAGTCTTTTTCAGCAGGCGGACTTTCGAATTGTTGAGCCGAATTACTTCGACGTGATGCGCACAAGGATTATCGAAGGGCGAACGTTTACTGCCGCGGACAACGCACCGAATTTGAAACACGCAATTATTGACGATGTCTTTGCGCGCAAGGCATTTCCCGGACAGAAAGCAGTGGGCAAGCGTTTTCTGGCTCGCACTGGAGGTCCCGACCCTACGTGGTATGAAGTGATCGGCGTGGTGCAGCATCAGCGAAACGTTTCACCGGCATTCGACAGTCGCGAAACGATGTACCTCACCGATGGCGAGGTTGGGTTTGGTGCCGTCAATCAGTGGGTCATTCGTACAACGGGAGATCTTGATCGTATTGCGCAAGCAGCGCGAAGCGTCGTGCGTCAACTCGATCCATCGTTGATTGTCGTTGATTTGCAACCGATGACTGTGTTGATCGACCGAGCGATGGGTCCAACTCGCTTTGCGATGGTTTGCATCGGTGTGTTCGCCGTCATCGCGGGCATTCTCGCGGCCGTTGGGTTATACGGCGTACTTGCAACGGCCGTTCGCCAACGCACTGCAGAAATTGGCGTTCGCATGGCGTTTGGTGCGACACCAACCAACGTGTTCGGCCTTGTGGTAAAGCAAGGACTCGCACTTTCTGCCATTGGAATTGTTGTCGGGTTGGCGTCGGCATTTGCTCTCACACGAGCCATGCGAACAATGGTGGTCGGAGTTGGCACCACCGATCCAACCACTTACATCGCGATGTCGGTTGTGTTTCTGGTTATCGCGGCCTTCGCGTGCTGGATTCCCGCACGTCGCGCCGCATTGCTTGATCCGCTGGAGGCGCTGCGCGAGGAGTAGCCACTTGAGAACCGATCAATCAAATTCGCGACGCGCTGCAGTCTGATGAATTCCGGTGCGTCCAATAACGATTTCCGCGCTGGGATAGCTTTCGCCCCGCACTGGTTGTCCAACCAGGCGACGCAGCAGAGCGAGTTGACCGGTGTGGGTGAATGCGTCGGCAATCGGTCCTTGAAACATCAACTCGGTGACCGAATCTTCGAGCGGGTTGTCCGTTGCGAGCTCCTCGTCAAATGCCGTGAGCGTCGCGAAAAAGCGCTCTACTTCCTGATCCCAGGGACGGGGCATCGCCGTGTGCCACTCGGCCGATCCGCGCGCCATTGTCAGGGCCCAATCAAACAGATCGCCCATGTGCGCCAGAATCTGCACGGGAGTACGCGAAGTTGGGCCAACGCGAAAGTCTGCAAACGATTGTGGGGCGTCGCGCAAAATTTTGCTCGCACGATATGCGAGTGTCGCAATGATGTGACGGACTAACAGGCGGGGGGATTCGACGGTTGAGTTCATTGCTGTGAAAATGTGGAGGTGACACACTGCGTGTAGTTGCTATCGGGCAAAGGTGTTCAACAGCATGGTTGCAAACGGCGAACGCTCAATGGCGGCCTCACTCAACTGAGTTGGCCACTGCAACCCGTCGCTATTGGCCAGCAGAATGAATGTGAAACGTTTGCTGGACTTTTCGCTCAACACCTTCAAATACAACGCTGAGTATTGGCCTTCCCAAAGTCCAGTGTGCCAAGCTACCCGATGTCCGTGGTAATCACCCAGAAACCACCCAAGTCCGTACGGGAGCACTGCTCCACTGGGCGTTTTAGTGCCGGCCACATAACGTTGCGCCCCACATCAGAAATCAGGCGGCCATTGGTTAGCGCAATATCAAAACGCGCGAGATCCATCGCAGTTGTAATGACACCACCAGCGGCCCCGTCACCCTGCGGTGCGGGTGGCTCCGATTGCACCGGCCGACCGGTGGTCTCCGGCACACCATTCGCGCTCATTGACAGCACATGGCGTAACGTGAGCGCGTTGCCTTCGCACGCGTAGTCGCGAAAGAAAATTCCACCGCAAAACCAAATCCCTTTGCAAAGACAACAGACGTATCGCCCAAAATGACAACTGCGAGTCCCGGAATGCCGCGCGCGAGTCGCAACGAATCAATTTGCGTTGCAAGTACCTGCTCGGCTGGCGCGCACTTACTCGTCCTGCAGTCGCGACCGGCAAGTTGGGCGTTCATGCGTGAGCCCTGTGCGAGTATGGCAAAAGCAAACCAGTTTCCTGCCAGGCGAAGGGTCATGCTTTTCAGTACGCCGAAGCGCTTTGATTGTGTCCGACATCCATGAAAACTCGCGCGCTCGCTGTCGCGATCAGTTTGTTGGTGACGGAGATGCCTCAGGCGCAATTGTTGGCGCGGCGGGGAGCCCTGGAAAACATGATCTTGCTTGCAGCGCACTCAAATTGCGTTCGACTACAACCTTTGCGCGCCATCGACTCACATTCCAACCCGCAGCGTCCTTTTCCGTCGGTGCATGCCAGCGTCGGACCAACTCGGCAACCGAACCACACGCTGTCAGGCCGTTGGGTTTCTTCGGATCATCGAGTTGCGCGATAGCGTCAGCTGGAGTGCCGATTATTCCTGCCACTAGCGCCGGAACTGCGTCCGCACCCAACGTGAGAGCGTACTTCATATCAAAGCCCACCCCGGTCGACGCGCGTTTAAGGTTGTATTGTGTGACCAGTGCTTCGGTATTCACAGCATTGAATAGCAATACCGCCAATGCCGAAACGCCAAGTGTTCCGAAAGCGAAAGTGTTGGGCTTGTTACGTAGTACCGTAGCGCCGAACAATACAAATACCATCGCCAACCAACTCATTGCGCCGAATGCGTACACGCGATCGGTCGAGGCGCCAAACACGTTGAAGTACAAAGCCATTCTCCCGACTGCTGAAGCGAGTACCACGCCCACCAGTGACATTAACGACCAACTCAGGCGACGAGAGGTGTTCCAGTTGCCGATGCTTCCGTCTCGGAGCGTTGCGTTCATGGCGAGCAACATGCACAAGATGAGGCCTGCGACAACGAACAGTACGAAGAAGCCGCTGCGCGCGTATTCAGCTAAGGTCAAACCTGTGGTGGCAAGTACGTACGCTTGTCCGCCAAACAGCACCCGCAACTGCACCGCAACGAACGAAGCAAACAGCAGGTTGAGCGTTGCCAATACAGCCAACACGTCAACGCGATTGATAAATGTGGGAACCGCAAGGTCGTTCAGGGAAACCTGCACGCTCGATCCGCGCACATTTCGCCACTGCATTCCAATCACCGGCCAGGCCGTAGCCGCAAATACCAGCAGATGCGTGGCAACGTTGGGGAAATCCCAATTGAACAGATTCGACAAGCCGTGGTCAAACACCGGATCACCGACGCGAAGCAAGCCACCAAAGATAAACAGTAGAATCGCTGCAATTGCGAGCCCGCGCGCCACCAATCGCAGTCCATATTTTCGCGTTTCAGAAATTGAAAGCAACTGCGGCAAATCACTCAGCAGAAATGCAAACGTGCCGAACACGGCATCACACGCACTTAAGAACAGTGCTGAAACAATGTCGCGAATGCGCGTCGCACGCAGGACGAAAGACGGCGTCGTGGCAGCTATGGCCATCGCGAACAATGTGGCGCATGCCAGGAAATTCCACGCGACGACGACTTGCGAATCGCGAACGGAAAGCAGTGCACCAAACAACGCGGCCGCGACGAATAGCCAAGCCGACAATCTGTTTGAGCTTTCTGATCGCGCGCGCGACACCGTGTACGTCACGCCGATCGCGAGCAACGCGTACACCGCGAAGTTCGAACCTCCGTGGCCTTCGCGAAGGAGTAAATCGCCGGCCAATCCGCAGGTTGTCGCGCCGATGATTGTCCTTCGGGCCGATCGTCTTTGGCGAATCGGATCGTTCCGGAAGTTCAGTGGCAGCGGGGAGTCCCAAGTCTCAAGAGTCTCGTCGTCAGCCGGGAGCAGACGGGCAGTTGGGGCAGTTGGGGCAGTGGCAGCAGGGGCGGTGGCAGGGGCGATTTCACGCATAAGAGAGGGACAACGCGGAATTGGGGTATGGACTATTGCAGAGAACTTTATATCATAAAGTAATAGCTCATACACACCCCGCGCAAACGGGTTCCAGGCATCAAATCCGGAGAAGCGTCGCGAGCGACATGAGTACAGGGCATTCCGCTCACCTACGAGCAAGTTCGCTATGGATTTGCAAACGCAGTGAGCGAAGACGAAGCGAAGCAGCTGTACGCAGAATTCGCGGTTCGAGCCTGCGCGCGCCGCTATTTCAGGGAGCGACGGCGAATCTCAATCCGTAGACGGAAGCGACGGTCGATAGTGAAAATGCCGAACGCGGAAACTGTGGAGATGAAGAGTCGTGCCTTTTATATCAGGCGATTCATTTTGAATGTCATCATGAACAACGTGAAGGCAGCTAATACCAATGCATGAATGCCAAACGCAACCCACGCCGGAATCAGTGTACTGATTCTTCCGGCTATTGTCATGACGGATACGACGCAAACGACAAGTGCGTACAGCGGAAAGAGCTGATCCATCATATTGAGCTTGTAGCCGTGTATGGCCGCGGCAATCCAGCGCTGCACCCAGTAGCCGAGCACGGCGAGTGCCACTATCAGATTCAACGCGGGCAACAACGGCAGTGTCGTCGTTCGGCGTCCAACTGTCACACCAATGACGAGGTGCGCCAATAGAGTGGCAACAACGAGGATCTTGATGTAGAAGTCTGACATGATCTGATGGAAGGGAATCTGTCGATCGAGTCGATCTGAATGATCCGGTTGATCCGGTTGATCCGGTTGATCCGGTTGATCCGGTTGATCCGGTT
>JBDUAX010000356.1:0-4848 GCA_040004455.1 Gemmatimonadaceae bacterium | reverse complement strand
TACGTCACCGGTCCCGCCGCCGCCTGTACGTTCTGTGAATACACGCGAACGATTACTGGTACTACGGTAGCGGTCGCCAATGGGAGAGTTGGCACGGTGATGTTGATACTCACCGCGGTGCTGCCTGCCGCCAGAAGCGTGAAGTCTGCTTGCGCCACCGAGACGCCGTTCACAGTCACAGAAATTCGTGGCTTGTCCGCTACGATAACTCCGCTGAGAATACCGGAAATCTTGCACCCGCCCTTGAAGGGGCTCGGCCCAAGGTTGTCGAGCGATGCGTTCAGCGCCGTGGCGGTGAAGGACAGGGGCGATCCGGTAAGCCCCGTCGCACTTGCTGTTATCGTCTGGTTGGAACTCGCGGCAGGGCCCAGCGTCCACGTCGCTTGTGCTTGACCGCCGGCGATCGATGAGATTGACCCCGGGCTCACCGAACCAGATCCGGCCTGCGGCGCCAATGTTACGGTCACTCCCGCCACGCCGTTCCCGAACTGGTCAACGACCCCGGCAATGATCGGGCTTGAGAGGGCAGCGCTGATTGAGCCGCGCTGTGCGTCGCCGTCAATCTTGATCAACCGTTGAGCAGGGCCCGCTGTTGCTGTGGCCGAAAACGTGGCGTTCGTACTCGAATTGCTCGTGAGCGCGGCTGTTACCGTTTGTGCGCTCGCTACCGTTGATAGGGTCCAGGTGCTTGATGCTTGCCCGTTCGTTCCGGTCGTTGCCACTGTAGTTCCCACAACGCCGGCGGACGGCGTGAACTGCACGCTAGCACCGGCAGTCGGGTTGTCGTTGCGATCCGTCACCAACACTACAAGCGACCCGGTGAGTTTAGTGTTAACCGGTGCCGTTTGGGCGTCGCCCGATACGCGCGACAGCTTGGTCGCAACCTGCTGTACCGTGATGGTCACCGGCGACGACGTGATTCCGTTGGAAGTGCGTCCGGTTACGCGCGCAGTCCCATTAGCTATGGCGGTTGCTGTCGCCGAGTTCCCCGAACCAGTCACGCCAACAACTGTCGGGGCATCGCTTTGCCACGTCACTAAGTCTGTCAGCGCTTTGCCGTCGCTAGCCGTGACAGTGGCGGTTAGCGTCTGCGTCGCCTGAAGCGCGTCCAGCGCTGCACTCGATGAAGCACTGACCTGAATTGCAGTGGGCGTTGCTACCGGGGTGGGAGTGGACGTGTCCTTGCACGCCGAAAGCATGCCGACAACGGCAGCAACGCTCAAAAACCGAACGACTCGCAGCATTGGTTCCTCCACTGAAACGGTGACTGTGCTATCGCATAATAGATCGAAACCAAGTGCGCTGTCCACCTCATTCACGCCAGGCCGCTGCGACAGACTTTGGTTGCGCATTGCTTGACTCGCTTCCGGCGCCGTATCACGTTCCGAAATGAACTTTCACGTGCGAGTGATTTGGTGTGCGCTATTGGCCGCGCCGGCGTTGCCATCGCGCCCGTTCGCGCAAGAACGGCATTGTCCGATTCATGTTGATGCAAAAGACATCTACGCGTATCAGTCTCGCGGTAACCGTTGCGAGGGAATAATCGCGCGGCCTGCTGGGGGCGAGTTGATTCGCTTTATCGGACTGACACAGTCCGTGGAGGATTTCAATCCACAACTCGGCGCCGACCTGCACGTTGTGTGGCCGCAGGTTGCGGCAGACTCTATTTGGCTCAAGGCCGTCGGGGTGCGCGCAGGGCTCTTTTATCAAATGGATACTGCGCTGCCAAAGACTTCAACCGAGTTCCGATGGCCGGTCACAGTCCTTCTCAAGGAAGGCGTGCGGCGCGCTGATGTGGCTGTGCGCGGATGGACGATCCAGTCGTTCGGAGGAATTCCCGACACCGTTCTGATTCCGATCGCCCTCTGGCAGCAACGTGCCGCATCTTTCACGAACACCGAATACGTAATGACTATTCTGCCGGTCCAGAGAATGCGCGCCCTGCGCTTTGGCATCGCGACCGCCGATGCATCAGGGCGGTCTGACGGCTGGTTTCGCGAAATGACTGCGGTACCCGGTACGGACTTTCTGGAAGGGTCAGCAGTGCGTATACCACTGGGCAAGATCTCGGCACCTGGTCTTTACATCGTGCAGGTTGCGGCCGATCTCTGGTCAACGACTGCCGCCAGCGGCGACATCGCACCCAAGGCAACGGCGCGCGCTCTGGTCCGGATTTCTCAACCGTAACCGATGACTGGTCCGGGAATTCCCCAAGGGGCGACGACGCCCGCGACGACGTCGAAGAAGGACTTGCACGAAATTCTTCTTCATCAAATTGCACTCGCGGAAAACGAAGCCCGTGAACTGGATGGCGAAGTTGCGGAAGACCGCCTCGATTCCATCGCGCGGCTCAAGAAGCTGATTGAACTGGGCGACGAAATTCGAGTTCGTCGCGCGTCCCGTCGCCTGGCTTCCGCGGTGGTGGTTGGCGGATTGATGGTGAGCGGAATTCTGCTCACGACCCGAGTTGGACGCGTTGCAATTTCAGTGGAGGCAACTTCGGCTTTCGTTGCATTTCACCCAACTTCCAGCCACACACTCCTCGCACCGCTATTGGGCACGAGATCAATTCGTGCCTTGGGTCTTGATTCCATTACGGTCACGGGACTGGCGAGTGGGCGCGATTCAACGTTTCGCGCCTCGAAAGTGGAGTTCACGGCACTCGCACCGGCCACCATGAGCGTGGCGTCGGTTTTGATAGTGCCGCGTCAGCCAGTGCGACTCGGCGTCGCCGACGGCGAGCTTCATGTCTCAGTCGGCCCCACGTCGCGCGGCATTAAGCTGGAACTCAATGGTACGATCGTAATCCGCGGCGACGCCCTCAACTCGGTCTCGCTTCGCGACGGCAGCGCACAGTTGTGGTATGGAACAAATGACGTGCAGCTGGTCGCTGGAATTATTGATTCAACCACGCGAGCGGTTACAACTCACGCTGGTATCAACGCTCTCGAACTGTTTCAGCTCTCGCGCGCGCTCGCGCGAACCGATGGCCAACCTCAGGCTGTTTCGGAAATCCAAACCGGGAAGCTCATTTTTCCGTCGATTGATAATTCGATCGAACAGCTTGGCCCTGACGAAGCGCTGCAACTCAGCGAATTAGAAGGAGAACTGAGTGCAGTGCAACTCACTGCGCGTGGTTTCGTGGTACGCTTTCGCGGCACGGCAACAGAAGTTTTGGCCGACAATGGCATCTCGTCGAGAAATTTGAAGCCAACGCTCTTCAGCTATCTGCGCGCTCGCCACACCGCGGTGCTCGTATGGACTTCCATTGCCTGGGTTCTGGGTACCGTTTTGGCAATGACACGCTGGTGGCGACGGCCGAGCGCGTGAGCTACAACTCGCTGGCCACACATGTCGCGGTCGTGTTCGTGTTCGCGTTCGGCGCAACGCAGGTCTGCGCGCAAGCCGATTCCGTAAACCGCACCGCTCGCGAAGTCGTCGTTCGTATTTCTGGAACGCATAGAGTGGACAACGGCAGCGAACCGATTCCATTTGGTGGCGCGGGTGTCGTCGTCGCGACGACCGATAGCGGGATATTTATCGCGTCGGCAAAGCATGTCTTTCTCGAACTGCAGGTGCCCGCACAGGACAGCATCTGCGTTCAATTCGGATTTGGCAGTGATCGCGGATGCTTTCGTGCTTTTCGCGTGTATCCGCCGAATCGCGATGTCACACTCGATCTCGTCTTTCTCTACGTCCCGCGCGTTAACGGCAGAATCGGACCGATCAATGCAGAAACGCTGCGCGGCCGTTTGGGAGATGTCGAGCGTCTTGTCCTGCGCGAGCCATTGCAAACGGTCGGCTGTCAAGGCGGACGATGTTGGGAAACCACCGCCGAGATTCCGCGATTCGAGGGGCGCGATCCCAATGAGGTTGTGTTTCACACAACGTCGGTGGACGTTGGCGATTCCGGAGGCGCGCTGCTCAATCGATGGGGCGAAGTAATTGGTGTTGTCTTCACCTTCGACCAGATTCGCGCGCATGCAATTCGGATCGATGTTGTTCTCGATCAACTGTGCGCACGCACCGCGACCGACACACTTGCAGCACGCAATCGTTCATCGAACAAATCTGTGAGCTACCGGTGCGGGTTTGTGAATCCGGGTCTCACACTTCCTCCGTTTCCGCGACGCGGTTACTCCACCACCATCGACCTCACTGCGCTCTCCGTGACACGCGGTGCCGGTTTGCCAAGTGGGCGCGTGATGCTGCGGCGTCAGCTCAGTGACAACACCAGTTGGCATGTCGGCGTCGCGCGATTGGCGCCGAGCAACATCAGTCTCGTCGCGGCGGTGGCCGGCGCTTCGTACGATTTTCGCTACCGACGCGTTACGGTGAGTCCGTTCGTGGAGGGTGGCCTCGGCCAGGTAGACGCCCAGTACGATGCCGGTGGAATTCTCGTGTTCGACAATGGCGGCCAGCGCTACGTGCCCTTCTGGCGACGACTTCAAGGAAGTTCTTTAGGCGGCGGTGCGGGTGTAGACATGCACGTCGTAATAGCACCGCGCACGCTTCTCAACGCGTCCGTCGGTACCTGGCGGTTCGCAACACCGGATCTCTCGCCAAACCTTCCGCGAGTGTCGGCGGGACTTGGTCTTTCGTGGGCGGTCCGTCCGCAATGAACCGCTCACTTGTCGCGCTCGCGACACTCACGGGAATTTCTGCATTCTCTTTTCTCGCATGCACGCCCGACTATCCCGCCGCGCCACCAATACGCGCAACCATTGAAGCGATTGCATGGCCTGACACGTTGACCGATCTCGACACAACAACGCTGGAGGTCCGCATCACCACCGAGAAGGGCGATGTTGTGACCGGGACTGCTGTGCAATGGTCGTCGTCAGATCC
>JBDUAX010000355.1:0-4860 GCA_040004455.1 Gemmatimonadaceae bacterium | reverse complement strand
TTAGGCGAGCGCCGCGATTACGGCATCGAGATGGCGCGCGACGCGCGACGGTTCCATCAGCGCGAAATGATTCTCGGTCGACTCGAGAACGAACGAGCCTTCCGCGTAGTTCGGGCCGAGCGGGCCGTCGTCGAGATTTCGCAAGCGAAGCGATTGCGCGAGATTCGTGCAAATCGCGCTGCGCACGAAGCGCATACGTCATGATGTTGATCCATTCGTCGATGTCGACCGTATCGGCCGATGCATCGCGAAGACGGGCACTCCGGTTGGCGAGCCCGAAGCGTACCATGAGCGTTCACTCGGGTTTCGAACATGCTCGAGGGTGGTGTCATTGCTCTCCTTGACAGCTTAGGAGAACGGGGCCTACCTTCTCCTATCCAGCATAGGAGAGCAGATGTTACAACACGCCGACCTTCTTCCCGGCAATCTCGACTTGGTCGTTTTGAAGGCCATTTCTCTCGGCGACGTACACGGTTACGGGGTTCTGTTGCGCATACAGGCGATATCGAACGGCGCCATTCTGGTGCAGCAGGGCGCGTTGTATCCGGCACTCTACCGGCTTGAGCACCAGGGACTCATCACCAGCGAGTGGGGCACCTCCGACCACAATCGGCGCGCAAAGTTCTACAGCATTACTACGCTTGGTGCCCGCGCGTTCAGCGAGCAGCAAACCAGCTGGACTCGCCTGACTGACGCGATCGCTCTGGCTCTTTCAGCGGTGCCGCAGCCCACTGTCCAGGCCAGCTGAAAATGAGCCGTTCAACAGGCCGGGCCTCGCTTGCTGCCCTCACGGCACGTTTGCGCTCGCTGCATCGCAGCATCTTGGCGCACGAACAAAGCGAGTCGGACATTCGCGAAGAGTTTGAACATCACATCGCCATGCGCACGGCGCATCTCATCAGTGAGGGCCTGCCGCCCATTGCCGCCGAAAGCCAGGCGCGCGTGGAGTTTGGACATGTGGAATCACATCGTGTTGATGCGCGTCGTGCGCGGGGATTGCGTCGGATCGATCAGATCCGCGTTTCATGGATTGATGTGAAACTCGGATTTCGCATGCTGGTGAAACATCCGGTGCTCACTCTCGCATCCGTGTTTGCATTGGCGGTCGGAATTCCGGTTGGTCTTGCTCCGGCGCATCTCGCACACGCGGTGAACGCACCACTGCCCGGTGACACACACAATCGCGTGCGCGCCATTCGCTATTGGGATCCCGCGACCGTTAGCATAGCCGGAACGTCTTACGAAGAATTTGCCGTGTGGTCACGCTCACTTTCCGGCTTTTCTTCGCTCGCCGCATTTCGCGCCGTCACGCTCAGTGTTTCGGTCGGCAACGAACGCGCTGAACCCGTTGCAAGTGCGCTGCTCACCGGCGCGGCGTTCGACATTCTTGGCGCGCGTCCCCAAATGGGGAGAACGCTCAACATGGCTGATGTCGCACAGGGCGCACCAAGCGTTGCAGTTATTGGACACCGACTGTGGGTATCGCGATTCAATTCAGACGCGCAAATCATTGGTCGCAACATTCGCGTTGGCGGCACGTTGACGACCGTTGTGGGAATAATGCCGGACGCGTTTCGCTTTCCGTCGAACGAGCAATTGTGGATTCCGTTGCATGATGAACGCGACACTGGTCTGCTATCGGGAATGCAGGTGCTCGTCATCGGACAATTATCTGATGGCTTTTCGGCTGAGCGTGCAGAGGCGGAAGTACGCAACATCGCGATGCCGAAAACAGGCGACGCCATCGAGTTGCAGCGACAACAACGACTGCGCGTTGAAGTTGTGCCATTCGGGTTGCTGTATTTGGGCCTTCCGCGCGGCGGGCTTGCTGCGTTGCCGGAATATTATTTCGTACAGTTGTTGATGTTTGCGCTGTTGCTCGTTGCTTGCGGCAACGTGGCGATGCTGGTATTTGCGCGCACGGCTACACGCCTCAGAGAAATTGCCATTCGCACGGCGCTTGGTGCGAGCCGGTCACGCATTGTGTCGCAGATTTTTGTGGAAACATTCATCTTTTCTTCGTTGGCAGCGGTGTTGGGAGTGTTCACCGTCGACTGGGTGGTGCGTCAGCTCAATCTCGCTTCGATTGCCGGACTGCCAGCGATGCCTTATTGGCTCACGCTGGACGTCACGGGTGGCACCATAGTGAACGCAGTGATACTCGCCACGGTGTGCGCAACCGTCGCAGGTATTGTTCCGGCCATTCGTATCACTGGACGCGCCGTCAATCAGAACATCCGCGCGTTTTCGGCAGTGCGGTTTGGCAAACTCACCAGCGCACTTGTCATAGCCGACATCGCGGTCGCGGTAATTGCCGTCGCGCTGTCATTCACTACCGTGCGCCAGATGCTCGACTTGCGCGAACAACAGGTTGCCGGCATTCCCGCTGCTGAGTATTTGGCGGTAGAGTTTCGTTTGTCCGATGATGTTGTCTTGCGCAATCGCGATGAGAAAGCCGGGGGATTAACCGAGCGTCGCGCGACCGTGCAGCGCGCGCTGGTTACAGCGCTGTCGACTGAGCCTGGTGTGACCGGCGTTGCTGTGGGCGATGTGCTGCCGTTGATGGAGCACCGATCGCAGTCGTTTGAACTGGAAAAGGTCAGCAACGGGGCGAATGTCGCGTCGAAGTGGGTGCGTACTGCGTCGGTTGATGTCGACTATTTCCGCGCGCTTGGTCAGACGGTGGTGACCGGACGCGACTTCACGCGCAATGATGCGGAAAATGCAGACGGCAAAATCATTGTGAATACGCCCTTCGTTGATCGGGTGCTTGGCGGTCATAATCCCATTGGGCAGCATGTGCGGTTCCCATCCAATCGCCAGCGAACCGGTGAAGCGGACGTTGATGGACGCTGGTATGAAATTGTCGGCGTTGTGCGACACCTTGGTGTTAACATGGTAAACTCCGAGCATGGTGAAGCGGTCTATTTCCCCGTGTTGCCCGGGCGTTTGAATCCAATGCAGGTCGCCATTCATGTCGGCGCGTCGCCACTCAAATTTATGCCACGCGTTCGTGAGATTGCTGGCGCGCTTGATCCGGATTTGACCGTGAGTCATCCCGTCGTGCTGGGCGACGTACGTCAGAGTGATTGGTATCTCACGCTCGGTGTTGGTGGCGCACTCACACTGTTGGCTGTTGTGCTGGTTGCGTTGGCGACATCGGGACTCTTCGCAATGTTGTCGCTTTCTGTATCGGAACGCACGCGTGAAATCGGCATACGTGCGGCGCTTGGGGCAACACAAACGGTGTTGGTGCTGACCATCTTGCGTCGATCTCTGATTCAAATCGGCATCGGTGCGCTCATTGGGCTTCCAGTTGCAGCGGCTTTGAACATTGCAGTGGCCATGGAATCACAAACCTCGCCGGTGCGTGCGCTGCTGATTGCAACGGCGTTGTCTGCAGGAATTGTCGGCGCGGTTGCAGTGTTGTCGTGTCTTGTGCCTACGCGACGGGTGCTCGCCATTCAGGCCACGGAGGCGATGCGCGCTGAAGCGTGAACTGATTGGATACAGCGATCAGCGAGGGAAGCGACCACTGTACAATCGATGACCATGACGGCACCTCGATACGGGGACAACGAAGTACGCGAGATCTTCATCCTGGCGACGACGTCCAAATGAGTCCACTTGCCGAGCCCACGAGTTAAGCGTCAACAACACATCCAGGAATGCAAATGATTCCCGAACTTCCGGGCGCGGTGCCCGAAATTCCAGTCTCCGATATCAACGCGGCCACGACGTACTACCGTGACAGTCTGGGCTTCAGAGTCGATTGGGTTGATGCGGAAATTGCTCTGGCGGGGATCTCGCGGGACAATTGTCGGCTTTTTCTCGCCGGCCCGTCATTCCGCGCGGAACGCGGCAACGTCTGTCACGTGATGACTTGGCTCAACTTGAACAGCAAGGGCGAGGTTGACGATTTGCATCAAGCATGGCATGCGACCAACGCCATTCTGGTGTCCGCGCCCGAATCGAAGTCATGGGGCCTTCACGAGTTCATCGCGTCCGATCCCGACGGCAACCTGTTCCGAGCGTTCTACGACTTCGCGACACCTGAGCGCGAGCGGGTAGGCGTCAATGCGCCTTAGGCTGGTAGCGCGTGGAGATGAGCGTATCGTTGTAACTGAACACACGCGTTTGAGCGCGGCATTTTCTTTGAAGACAACGTTTGGCGTTGATTGCTTGGCAACAGCAATGCGACCGTCGCCGACCAATGTGAACGGACTGCGTTGGTGCGTTGTGAAATTCGCGTTGTGAGTGTCATCTCATCTCGTTTGCATGCGCCACCTCTATGCGATCTCCGTCTCGTCTTCCTTGCGGGACGTTCTGTACAGAGCATCGGGCCCAAGCTCTGCGACGATTGCTTGCTGAATCGTATTAACGGAATTCAAATGTGTTTCCGCGCTTAGCGCTGCCCCACTCACACTCGCATAAAAATCGGCAGAACCGGGCCATTCCCATACGCACCATCGACGCGACCAGGCCTATCGTGGCGTGACGCTCACAGAATCGGCTGCAGGACCATCCGACCATACGCGATGAACGCCATGAGAAGGCCCAACACGGCGCTCATGATTATGGGGGGCATCTCACGATATTTGACGTGCACGAAGATGAACACGAGGCTCTCGACTGCCAGGATCGTGGCGGCGACCACAGTAAGCGCCGGATGCCAGTGTAGGATGGAGGGCAGGATCAGCCCGACCGTGCAGACGAGTTCGAGTGTGCCGAGGGCGGCCCAGGCTTGCCGCGGCAACGCGCCGAAGGACTGCACGCCTTCACTTATCTTGTCGAACATGAAGACCTTCATGACGCCAGACGCTCCGTACAGGAGTGCGGCGAGGGCCTGCAGGACCCACA
>JBDUAX010000354.1:0-4872 GCA_040004455.1 Gemmatimonadaceae bacterium | reverse complement strand
TGCTGCAACCAACGGCGCTTGTGCATGAGGTGTATCTCAAGCTCGTTGATCAGCGACGCGCAACTTATCAGAATCGCACGCATTTCTTTGGCACTGCGGCACTGTTGATGCGCCGACTGATTGTCGATCACGCGCGGCGCGAGGGAGCGCAGAAGCGCGGGAGTAACGACATCGTTCCACTCGACGACAACATTCAGCCGGCGTACGAAAGTCCGGCCGACGTCGTGCGCCTGAACGACGCGCTGGACGCGCTTGCGAAACTCGATGAACGTCAGGCGAAGGTTGTGGAGTGCCGTTTTTATGGCGGCCTGACCATTGAGGAGACTGGCGAAGTGTTGGGCATCTCGCCTGCGACCGTGAAGCGCGAGTGGGTGATGGCGCGCGCGTGGCTGCATGCGGAAATGAACGCGTGACAACTGCGGGTGGTGTGAGTATGAACAGCGGACAATGGCGACAGATCAAAGATTTGTTCGCCATTGTTTCGGAAGCGGATACGAGTGATCGCCCTCGCATACTGGGCGAAGCTGCGCCTGAAATTGCCGCTGAAGTTGAACGCTTGTTGGCGCACCTGGACGGACACGGGCCACTTGATGAGCCCGTGCTCGCGTCGGTTTCGCCAAGCGCATCGTTCTTTTCGCCTTCGCTGATTGGTCGCATCATTGGATCGTACCGTGTCGAGCGCGAAATCGGCCGCGGTGGAATGGGCACGGTGTACCTCGCCTCGCGCGTGGACGGCGAATTCGAGCAGCGCGTTGCGATCAAGACGTTGCGATTGGGCATCTCGAGCCCCGCAATTGCGCAACGCTTTCGTCAGGAACGGCAAATACTCGCGGGGTTGCAGCATCCGCACATCGCGTCGTTGTTGGACGGTGGCGTTACTTCGGATGACGTGCCGTACCTCGTTCTCGAATACATCGACGGCCAGCCAATTGACGACTACTGCGCTGAGCATCAGTTGTCGCTCTCGGCGCGCATTGACTTGTTTCGGCAAGTGCTCGATGCTGTGTCATATGCGCATCGTCAACTGGTTGTGCACCGCGATTTGAAGCCGAACAACATTCTGGTTACGAAGGATGGCGTTGTTAAGCTCGTTGATTTCGGCATCGCGAAACTGCTTGGTGCGGCCGATGGCCTTGCGACGGCCGATGGCTGGCAGGCGTTCACGGCAGCGTATGCCGCGCCGGAACAGGTGTTTGGTCAGCAGGTTTCGACCGCGACCGACATTTACGCGTTGGGTGTGATTCTCTATTTGTTGTTGAGTGGCGGTGTGCCGTATGACGTACTGGGGCGCGCTCCCGGCGAAGTGCTGGATATTATTCGCGACGTGCAGCCACCGCCACCAAGTACGAATGTTTCAACAAGTGCGGCAGTGAATCGTGGGTTCTCACGCGATGAGCAACTCGCGAAATCACTGCGCGGTGAACTCGATGCAATTGTGTTGATGGCACTCCGCAAAGAACCGGCGCGTCGCTATCAATCCGCGACCGTGTTCGGCGATGATCTGCGTGCGTATCTCAAGGGAATGCCAGTAAGCGCGCGCCCCGACACATTCAGTTATCGCATTGGCAAATTGGTGCGACGGCGCTGGCCCATTGTAATTGGCGCAGCGGTTGGACTCGTCGCCCTACTCGGTGGCACCGGTATTGCGTTGTGGCAGGCGCGCGCGGCGCGCGAGGAGGCGCGCCGCGCCGCGATCGTGTCGTCGTTTCTGCAGGGCATGATCAGTTCTGCTGATGTGAGCGGAGAAGCGAGAGGCGCGCGTCTTGGACCGGGCGCGTCCGTCGAAGAATTCGTCGATTCGGCGGTGGTCCGATTGCCAACCGCATTGCGAGGCGATCCGCGCGGCGAGATGTCGCTGCACATCGCTTTTGGCAAGGCGTACTTCACGCAGGAACGTTTTCGCGACGCAGTTATGCAATTCGACACCGCCATCGCCATCGGACGGAGACTTGATGGTGAGAATTCAATTAGCGTTGCCAAAGGTTTGCTTGAGAGCGGCAGAGTGGAAGTCGCCAGCGGCCAAATGCAACGTGCGGAGTCATTGTTGACCCGCGCCGTTACGCTCTACGAACAGCACGACTCCATTGGCGCCATTGACGGTATTTCCGCATTGTCAAACCTCGCAACGGCGAAGGCGTTTATCGGAATCATTGCACCGGCCGAGTCGCTCATGCGGCGCGCGCTCGCGCTGGAAAATGCGCGCAGCACCCGGCTGAGCATCGCGAAAGCGTCAATTGTCTCCGGCTTGGGAGGCATCATTTCACTCGACGGAAAGCGCGCGCGCGAAACAGATTCGCTGTGGCATCGCGCGGTGGTGATGTTTGACTCACTTCCGAATGGAAACGTCTCGGAGAAAGGATTGGCGCTGTGGTACGAAGCTGCCAAGGAAATGGCGAACAAACACGAAGCGCGTGCGGAATCGTTAGGGCTGGCCGCCCTTGCCATTCATAAGAGAGCGGCGGGACCACGTAGCCAATCATACGCGAATCAACTGGCAAATCTGGCCGCAAATGCGCTCGCGAAGAACGACACCATTGGAGCGAACGCATACATTTCTCAGGCACTGAGCATCATTGTCGAGCGGAAAGAAACGAATCCTCTCGTCAAGATGCGAGTGGAACTAATTGCAGAGCGCTATTACCTGACCATTGGTAACCAGGAACTCGCCGAAAGATTTGTACGGCAGGCGTTTGCCGAACCGGTGGGCACTAACCCGGCTTACCGTGGAAATGCTGAGTTCGAAGTTGGCGCAGTGATGATGGTTCGTCACAAGTATGCCGAGGCGGAGACGCATCTGCGGACGGCGGTTGATCAATTCCTCCCGTTTTATTCCAACGCTGGACTGCAAACCAAAACCGCGTGGTGGTATCTCGCAATCGTGATGGATTCAACGGGAAGAAAAGCTGTTGGAGACTCACTGCGCACGCTTGCGATGGAAACCGAACCAGCACATCCGAATAGGGCGGACGCGCCAAAGAAGAAGGAAGTGAAGCCCAGGAAATCATGACGAAGCGAAAAACGTTGCTGGCGATATTGCTGGGACTCGGGGCGAGTGCGTTCGGCGGCCGTGTGGCCGTTGCCCAAGCAAGTGGCGCGAGCAATGACAGCACGTTTGTTCGCGGCACAGTTACGGGAAAGGAAAACGGTCTGCTGCTGCAGTATGCGTTCGTCTCTATTCCATCCCTTGGCATTGAGTTGTTTGCCAATGAGCAGGGGCGTTTCACTTTTCCCAAATTGCGCCCTGGATCGTATCGCCTGCGCGTTCGTCAGTTGGGCTATTCGCCGCTCGAAGTTGATATTGTGGTCGCGTCGAGCGGCGTACAGGAATTGTCACTGGAATTGTCGCGATTGGCCACGAAGTTGAAGCCCATGCAGGTGACCGCAGAATGGGTGTGTGCCAAGCCCGGAAGGCCCGCAATCGGTGATGGCACAAACATTCTCGAGGTCTTCGAGCAACTTGAACAAAATGCTGCGCGACTGAAGTTGTTGGCGCAGGAATATCCGTTTGTGTTGACCATCGAGCGGCAGCTCCGTATGCGTCGCGAAAGCGGCGTCGACAGTGTTGAGAGCACGGATACAAAGTACATGCCGAGCAGTGACAGAATTCCGTATCGCGTTGGCAGCGTCGTTCGGATGAATCGCATGTCGAGACAGGGCACAATGCGGATTCCCACATTGATTGATTTTGCTGACAAGGAGTTTCAAAAAAATCATTGCTTCAGATTGCGCGGGATTGAGGAGGTCGACGGGGCGCCGTATGTGCGAGTCGATTTCAAGGCTGCAGCACGAATACGGGATCCCGATGTTGACGGCACTGTGTATCTCGAAACGGGGAATTTTCGTTTGAGTCGCGCGGTGATCACACTCACCAGGATTCCCCGAGAATTGGATGGACTGTTGGGAGTGGAGGCGACCACGTCATTCACCGATTTGGCGCCGGGATTACCGGTCATCGCCAGCATTCATGCGGAGAACAGATTGCAGAGTAGTCGGAAGTCGCTGTTTGTCGCGGCGATTGAGGATCAGGTGACTACGAAGGTGAATTATGTCAAGCAGCGGCCGGATTCGGCGTTGATGGGATCGCGGAGGCCGCCGGGGTAGGGGATGTTTCGTGTCGTCTGAGGTTTTTAGCTGACGTATACGAACAACGTTTGACGTTGTGGTTTTACGTTTGGCGTTGTGGTTTCACGTTTGACGTTGTGGTTTCACGTTTGGCGTTGTGGTTTCACGTTTGACCTTATGGTTTCACGCTTGGCGTTGTGGTTTCACGTTTGACCTTATGTTTTGACGTTTGGCGTTGTGGTTTCACGTTTGACGTGACACGCAAGGGCCGTTAACAGGTGACGCGTGAACGATGACACGTTGGCAGAGGTTGCGGTTAATTGAATGGCCACGCAATGGATTGGTGAAGGTTGCTGAGTTCGGATTGGTGATTGTACACGATGCAAGATCACAAGAAACTCAGGGTGTGGCAGCGTGCACACGGGCTTACGATCAGTGTCATTCAATGTTCGAAGAAATGGCCCAGGGAAATGGGTTGGTTGAAGACACAGTTGGTGCGAGCGACTGCATCGATTGCTGCAAACATCGCCGAAGGTGCGGGGCAGGAAACTTCCGCGCAATTCGGACGTTTTTTGGCGACTGCGTTGGCTTCTTCAAATGAAGTTTCGAACCACGCGACTGTTGCATATGACTGCGGTCACATGTCCATCACTGACTTCAACTACGTCGAAGGTGAAATCGAAGCCATCCGCGCCATGCTCATTGTGCTCCAACGCCGCGTTCGCGAAAGCGAAGCACGGTCATTCGAAAGACAAACAAATCTCCCATGTGCTCAGGACTTCTGAAAACGTGTCGACGTGCACGCGTCAC
>JBDUAX010000353.1:0-4873 GCA_040004455.1 Gemmatimonadaceae bacterium | reverse complement strand
TCATCACCGGCGGCGCCGGATTCATCGGATCACACCTGACAGACCGGTTGCTCGCACGGGGCGACGAAGTGTTCGTGATTGACAACTACGCCACCGGTCGTCGTGACAACCTGACGTTTCATCCGCGTTTGACAGTCGAAGAAGGCAGCATTGCCGAACGCGCGCTGCTTGACGACATCTTTGACCGCTTCAAACCGGAGGTCGTGGTGCACGCCGCCGCGTCATATAAAGATCCAGACAACTGGGAGGAAGATGCAGAAACGAATGCGCGCGGTTCGGCGCTCGTTTCGAAAGCCTCGGCGCGCGTTGGGGTCAAGCGCCTCATCTATTTCCAAACCGCATTGTGCTACGGCCTCAAGCCAATTGAACAGCCAATCACGTTGAACCACCCGTTGGTTCCGTACGGTTCGAGTTATGCAATTTCGAAAACCGCTGGCGAAGGATACGTCGCCTTGTCAGGCATCGAATTCCTGTCGTTCCGTTTGGCAAACGCTTACGGACCGCGCAACCTGAGCGGCCCATTGCCAACATTCTACCAGCGTTTGTCCACCAACAAGAAGTGCTTCGCCATGAAAACGCGTCGTGACTTTGTGTTCGTTGATGATCTCATTGATGTGGTCGAACACGCGGTGCACGGCGTGGGCACACCCGGCTTCTACCACATCTCGTCGGGCAAGGATTACTCCATCAAGGAGTTGTTCGACGCAACGACCGAAGCGATGGGCATCACCCTTGACGCACCGGTAGAAGAGCGCGAGCGCAATCCTGATGACGTGTTCTCGATTTTGCTCGACCCGTCACGCACCCAGCGCGAATTCCAGTGGAATGTGAAAACGCCATTGAAAGAAGGTGTCGCAGCTGCGATTTCGTACTATCGCCAGTACGGCATTGAAGAGACCTACACGCATCTTCGCGCGAGTGTCGTCGGATGACCCAGAAAGGTCAGTTGCTTTCGGTCAAGAACAGCACGGTGCTGGTCACCGGCGGCGCGGGCTTTGTGGGTAGCAATCTCGTGCTGCGCCTCCTCAGTGAGGGGGCATCGCATGTGCGCATCGTTGATAATCTGTTGTCGGCCGATCGCGAAAACGTGCCGGTGGATGGGCGCGTGTCGTTCACGCTGGGCTCAATTGCCGACGACAGAGTGCTGGCGACCATTTACGACGACTACGATTTCGTTTTTCACCTCAGCACCTATCACGGCAATCAAAGTTCGATTCATGATCCGCTGGCCGATCACGAAAACAATTTGCTGACGACGCTCAAGTTGTGTGAGCGCATTAAACGCTTTACGCGCCTCAAGAAGCTTGTGTACGCCGGTGCTGGCTGTGCGGTCGCGGAAAAGACCTACGACGACCCCACCCCGACTACTGAAGACGCACCAATTTCGCTGCGAATGGATAGCCCGTATTCAATTTCGAAACTCGCGGGTGAGTTCTATTTGCTGTACTACAACGAACGCCATTCACTTCCGGCCGTCCGCGCGCGTTTTCAGAACGTGTATGGGCCACGTGAAATTCTGGGTGCTGGCGAATGGCGCGGCACGCCAGCAACTGTATGGCGCAACGTCACGCCAACGTTTGTTTACAAGGCATTGAACCAGGAAACGCTGCCGCTTGAAGGCGGCGGTGAGACGACGCGCGACTTTATCTATGTCGACGATCTTGTTGAGGGATTGATTCGCTGCGCCGAACGTGGTGATGCAGGGGAGGTCTACAATCTCGCGAGTGGAGCAGAAATATCGATTCACGAATTGGCCGAGCGCATCAATCGTATTGCAGACAATCCTTCGCCGGTACAGTTGCTTCCTCGACGTTCGTGGGATCGCAGCGGTCGTCGCTTTGGCAGCACCGAGAAAGCGCGCACGAAGTTGGGATTTGAAGCGCGCGTTTCGCACGACGAAGGATTGCGTCGCACCATTGAGTGGACGCGCGAACATCGCTCGCTGATCGACCGCTGCATTGCCACACATCAACATCGGCTATCCGCATGACAATCGACCGGCGTGTGCCAGGTGCGATGTGCTCATGACTTCTGATATGGGATCGCTCTTTGGCGGTACGTATTCGGGGCGTCGTGTGCTCGTTACCGGACACACCGGCTTCAAGGGTTCGTGGCTTGTCACCTGGCTGCAGGCGATGGGAGCTCAGGTAAGCGCGTTTTCGCTCGCAGCCGACACGACACCCAATCACTATCGATTGTTGAATCCCTCGCTGTACGAGCGAGCGATTGATGTGCGTAGCGCGCGTGCTGTTCGCGCTGCATTTCAGGAATTTCAACCCGAGATTGTTTTTCACCTTGCCGCGCAGGCGTTGGTGCGCCAAAGTTATGTGGACCCCGTCGAGACATTCGACGTGAACATCATGGGGTTGGTGAATGTGCTCGAAGCAATTCGCGTAACACCTTCTGTTCTCGCGGTTGTGAGCGTTACCAGCGATAAGTGCTATCGGCAGCGCAACACCAAAACTCCGTTCGCCGAAAACGATCCACTCGGCGGATGCGATCCCTACAGTGCGTCGAAAGCATGTGCCGAGATCATTTCGGAAAGCTATCGTGCGAGTTTCCTTTTTTCGCGTGACGCTGCGCCAGTAGCAATGGCGACTGCGCGTGCTGGTAATGTTGTCGGTGGTGGCGATTGGTCGGCCGACCGACTCATTCCAGACCTGGTGCGGGCTGCCAGCGCCAAGAGTGTGGTGTCAATTCGAAATCCGAACTCGGTGCGCCCGTGGCAGCATGTGCTTGAGCCACTCTCCGGATACCTGTTACTCGGTCAACACCTACTTCAAACAACCGATGTTGATACGCGCAGCATAAACGCGTGGAATTTCGGACCGGACGCTGATGGACATTTGACTGTCGCGGAAGTGATTGACGGCTTCGCGAAACATTGGAGCGACGTGCGCTCGGAAGTGGACAATAGTCCGCATCCGCACGAAGCTCCACTGCTGTTCCTGAATTGCGACAAGTCGCGCGAACAATTGCTGTGGCGGCCAGTTTGGAATGCGGATGTGATGTTGGAGCGTACGGCCAACTGGTATCGCGCGTGGTACGACTCGAGTACCGTGCGCACGGCCAGCGACCTGAGCGACTACGTGCACGATGCACGTAACGCGAACATCGCGTGGGCGGCTTAGGCATGCAACTTATGCGAACGCAACTGGCTGGCCTCTGGGAAATTCAAACATCGCCACGCTGTGATGAACGCGGGCGTTTTACGCGGCTCTTTTGTGCGGAAGAATTCGACGCTGTGCGTCCGAACCTGCGTTTTGTGCAAGTCAATCATAGCGTGACGGTTCGTCGAGGCACTGTGCGCGGACTGCACTACCAGCACGCGCCGGCTGGCGAGGCCAAGCTCATTCGCTGCATTCGCGGAGCCGCTTTTGACGTCTGTGTTGACCTCAGAGTGGCATCATCGACGTTTGGCAAATGGCACGCAGTTGAACTGACTGCAGTCAATGAGCGTCAGGTGTTTATCCCTGAGGGGTTCGCCCACGGCTTTCAGGCCCTTAGCGACGACGTCGAGTTGCTGTATCAACACACGGTTCCGCATACGCCGAGTTGTGAAAGCGGCATTCTGTATTGCGATCCGTTCATCGGCATCGAATGGCCACTGTCAGTTACGTCAATTTCCGATCGTGACGCCCGGTTGCCGTTCCTGAATCCGGCTGTCGCGGGGTTTGCCGCATGAATTGCCGTCACTGCAAGACGTCGCTCAGTGGGCAAGGCAATGTTTTTATCGACCTCGGCGCGGCGCCTCCGTCTAATGCCTTCTTGCGTGCGGCCGATCTCGAGAAAGCGGAAATGTATTTGCCGCTCAAGGTGTTGACGTGCCCAACGTGTCGACTGGTGCAAGTAGATGAACTGCAGAAGCACGACGCGTTGTTCAGCGATGACTATGTGTATTTCTCATCGTATTCGTCCACGTGGTTGGCGCATGCGAAGCGCTATGTAGAGAGTACGGTCAACCGACTGGCGCTCAATTCGAACTCGCTGGTTGTCGAAATCGCGTCGAATGACGGCTACCTGTTGCAGTTTGTGAAGCAGGCCGGAATTCCGTGCGCCGGCTTTGAACCAACGGCGAGCACGGCTGGCGTCGCGCGTGAACGGGGAATTGAGAGTATCGAGGAATTCTTCGGAACAGCGTCTGCGCGCAAATTTGTAACGCAGCGACGTTTCGCCGATCTCATCGTTGCCAACAACGTTCTGGCGCATGTACCCGATATCAATGATTTCGTTGGCGGCTTGCGCGAATTGCTCGCTCCAGACGGATCGATCACGGTCGAATTTCCGCATTTGATGCAACTCGTGAAGCACGCGCAGTTCGACACTGTGTATCACGAGCATTTTTCGTATTTGTCGCTCGAGACTGTTCGGCGAATTTTTACGTCGCAAGGTCTGGTCGTTTGGGACGTTCAAGAACTGCCAACACACGGCGGGTCGCTTCGGGTGTGGGCGCAGCACGCTTCCAACTCACGTGCGGTGCTGCCCGGTGTGCGAACAGTGCTCGACCAGGAATCAGATGCCGGGATGCTCGGAGACGCGTTCTATCGCACGCTACAATCGCGTGCTGAACGCATCAAGAACGATCTCATGGCATTCCTCATTGATTGCAAACGCGATGGTAAAACGGTTGTTGGTTACGGCGCCGCCGCGAAGGGAAACACGTTACTCAATTTTGCAGGAGTTCGCCCCGACTTGTTGTCGTGTGTGGCGGACGCATCACCACACAAGCAGGGTCGCTTCCTACCGGGATCACGCATTCCGGTGGTCGCTCCATCTGTCATCAACAACGAGAGGCCCGACTACATCGTGGTGCTTCCGTGGAATATCCGAGATGAGGTCACGACGCAGCTGTCGTTTGCGCGCGAATGGGGCG
>JBDUAX010000042.1:0-16548 GCA_040004455.1 Gemmatimonadaceae bacterium | reverse complement strand
AAATTCCTTTCACCCAACGCATCGCTTTCCGGCATCCATTCGCACTTGGGGAGTGCCTCGTTAAATAGCACTCATGCAAAGAACAGCATTCACATGGCGACGCTCGCCGCACATCAGATATGAATGATAACAAAACCTGCTGCGACGTTGCTCTTGGGTGTGGGCCTTTTCGCCGGAAATCCAGCCTCGGTAAGCGCCCAACACATTCCAGTGCGTCAGTTGAACACACCCGCTGCGCACACCGTTGCCCCGCTTGGCCTGTTCCTTGGCATCAAACAGCTTTCAGACGGACGCGTGATTGTCGACGATGCGCAAAATCTGCGCCTGCTCATGTTCGATTCCACACTGACGAAATTTTCCATCCTTGCCGATACCACCGGGAAGGCCGGCTTCAACTATGGAGAAGCTCGTGGGAAGTTCACTTCGTATGTCGGTGACTCCTCCCTGTTCTCTGAACAATCATCGCAAACACTGCTCGTACTGAATCCATCAGGACGCGTAGCACGCATTACTGCCGCTCCCAAACCTTTGGATGTCAGCGGCTTCCCAGCTGAAATGCTGCATTCAGACGCGCAAGGGCGTTTGTTGTATCGAGGCTTCAAGCCCAGGCGTACTGCAGCAGCAAGACCCATTCCGTGGGGTGACAAGCAGTTTCTCATTCAGCATTCCGATTCGTCACCGATCGTGCGCGCTGATTTCGACACGCGAAAGGTCGACACCTTAGCGTGGCTCAAAATGCCAACCGGCCCAGTATTCATCGCGTCGCAACTGACAGACGGCACATACAAATACGAAGAAAATCGTATCATGCCGCTGTCGTGGGTGGACGATTGGACACGCACCGCCGACGGTGCGATCGCCATCGTACGCGGGCAGGATTATCACATCGATTGGATCACACCCGATGGCCGCGTCGTGTCGACTCCTAAAATGCCATTCGATTGGATACGCGTGACCGATGCCGACAAGCGACGCTTGTCAGACTCGGCGCGAACGGTTGCTGAAAGTGAACTCGCGAACGCCACGAAGCGTGCACCACTCTCGCCGCCAACGCAGCCAGGATCTCGGCAGATGACGGTGCGCATTTCTCCTCTTGATTACACCGGCACCGCGTTGGTGACGACAGCGAAAATCGTGCTCGTTCCGCTGTCGGAGATGCCTGACTACTGGCCCCCCGTTCGCTTCGGGAGCGTCCTGGCCGATCTCGATAGCAATGTGTGGATATTGCCAACGTCAACAGCTCAACGCGCAGGCGGTGGAATTGTCTACGATGTCGTGAATCGCAGCGGTCAGCTGTTTCAACGCGTACAGCTTCCATCCAATCGCAGTATCGCCGGTTTTGGTCCGAACGGTGTGATCTATTTGCGATCACGCGATAGTGCATTGATATGGCATTTGGAGAGGACGAGCGTGCGGAGATAGCGCGCACAGTATCCACGTGCAATGTTCTACCAGCTCTGTTTCCGCCGATGCCTCGAAAAATGGTCGAGGCTCTGACAGGTTCCGGGTGAATTTTCCATAGGACAGCGCAGCCTGGCGACGTTTCGCAGCTTACTGCATCAAGGAGATTACCGTGAAGTTCCGCAGCTTCCCGTCGCAAGTGATTGCGGCCGCTTTCAGTATCACGATCGCCACTCCGTCCGTCGCGACATCGCAGTCCGCTTCTCCGGGCAATTGGTCCGCCGTCGAAGACGCACTCGGGCGTAAAGGCGCTTTACAGCCCGGCGACGTTTACAAATTCAGTTTTCCGCGCAGTGATTTGTCGGTGTCCGTTGGCGGGGTGACGCTGAAGCCCGCGTTTGCATTGGGTGGTTGGGTGGCGTTCAAAGAAACAGGTAAGGGTGAATGTATGGTCATGGGCGATCTTGTCCTCACCGACGATGAAGTGAGTGCAGTGATGCGCGCACTACAGGCCGGTGGAGTTGAGCAAACCGCATTGCACAATCACCTGTTGAACGAATCACCCCATGTGATGTACATGCACATCAATGCACATGGCGATGCTACAAAAATCGCGCGCGCAATTCGCTTGGCCCTCACAGAAAGTAAGACACCGTTGGGCTCAACACCCGCACCGGCTATCGCATCCGCTACCGACCTCGACACCGCCGGCATTGCGAAAGCACTGGGAATTGCTGGCAAGTTGAATGGTGCGATTTATCAGACTAGCGTACCACGATCGGAAACCATCACTGAAATGGGCTTCACCGTGCCACCGTCAATGGGCGTGGCGACGGCAATCAACTTTCAACCAACGGGCAACGGCAAAGCGGCAATTACGGGTGATTTCGTGTTGCGCGGCACCGAAGTGAATCGCGTTATTCGTGCGCTCCGCGCGAACGACATCGACGTGGCGGCGCTTCACAGCCATCTCATTGACGAAGAGCCGCGTTTGTACTTCATGCACTTCTGGGCAAACGACGACGCCGTGAAATTGGCGAAGGGGTTGCGCGCCGCGCTTAACGAAACGGGTTCAAAGAAGCCGTAGCAGAGTCACCTGCCTGATAGCTGCCGAACGGCTTCTGTGCGCGTACAAATGCGGCCATGAAGCGCCCGTCGATCTGATCGATGTTGGCATCGACATCAATGCCTGCCTCTGTCAGGAATGCGCGGGCATCCTCGCTTTTGTAAACGCGCGTTGGCTCGATGTCCGCATTTTCGAATCCCACCGACGTCAGCAACGATTTGAATTCCGTTTCTTCAAGCGCGCCTGCAACACATCCAACCCACAATTCCATACTGCGACGTACCGCGTCGGGCACTGCTCCACGCACAACAACATCGCTCACAGCGAAGCGTCCACCCGGTTTGAGCACTCTATATGCTTCCGCTAACACCGCACGTTTGTCGCCCGACAGATTGATGACGCAGTTCGAAATAATGACATCAACAGAAGCGTCAGGTAGAGGAATACGTTCGATTTGCCCTTTGAGAAACTCGACATTGTCAACGCCTGCCTCCGCTGCGTTCTGTCGCGCAAGTTTCAACATATCGTCGGTCATGTCCAATCCGAACGCTTTGCCTGTTGGGCCGACTCGGCGCGCGGAAAGTAACACATCGATTCCGCCCCCTGAACCAAGATCCAGCACGACGTCACCGGTCTTGAGGTCCGCGAGCGCCGTAGGATTTCCGCAGCCGAGTGATGCCAGCATTGCTGCTGATGGAAGTTCGTCGCTTTCGCCATTCACGTACAAATTGCTCGTGATTGGATCGACGCTTCCGTTAAACGCTGCACCGCCACAACACGAGCTCACACAACACGCTTCATCAGGAGCCGCAGTCAACACTCGGCGCGCCGCTTGGCCATACTTCTCGCGCACCACTTCAGTTACGGAATTCTTCTCAGGACCAACGGGGGTCGTCATTTCATCTGCTCCGGCTAACGGTTAACGAAACCAATGGCTCGCACGCGACGGTCTCTCCCCCCGCGGCATCGCCCTGGCAACAATTCTCAGTGAGGTAGGCCAACAAACCATTCATCGTGTGGTATTCGGCCGCGTAAATCACTGAGCGGCTTTCGCGACGATTGCTGATAAGCGCTGCTTGTCTCAGCTGATTCAGGTGAAACGACAAAGTCGCGGCAGGCAGTTCCAACATGTCGCCAATCGTTCCCGCGGCGAGTCCGGAAGGACCGGCCTGCACGAGCAAGCGGTAAATGTCGAGTCGTGAGCCCTGTGCCAGCGCCGCGAGTGCCGCGATTACGGTCGATTGTTCCATATTTCTATAATTATGGAACTATCCCCGGATGTCAAGTGCCGGTCGCATATTGGCAGCTGCTGCTGCAACACGGCGGCGTAGGCATTGGCGCATTCCGTTGGTATGTTTATGCGCACATGATCCGCCACCCTTCCCTCTTCCTCCGCGTTGCACGCGCGGTGGTCGGCCTAATCACCGTTTGGTGCCTGGGCTGCACAGGATACGAATCGATTCTTGATTCCTTATTGGGTTCGGGCTTGCCGTCAGTGATGGCGTGCGCCTCACAAATGAGCGATACCGTCAGCGCGAATGCACTTCCCACCGGTGAACTGCAGGTCAGCGTGCCCGCCGTCGCCAACAGCAATCGCGGATTTGACTGTGGTTGTGGATCGTGTTCAGCGCCCTCGCCTCTGCATTCAATCAACGATGCTCCTCCACGCTTCGTTGCCGTCGCATTGCAATTCCGACTTGCTGCACCATTGAGTGTGTCCCGCATACCATTGCTCCCGCCACCTGAATTCGCAGTCTGACAGGCGACGTGTGCCCGATAGCGTCTAAAATCGACGCGCGGCACAATGAATCGAACAGCGCACTGCGCTCTATTCGCGAACACCGACACGACTGACTGATTGCCCCGCACGAACGCACGCTCAATTGAGTGCGTGCTGACGATGTGCATGGATGTCCCTAGACGTTAGTGCATTATGACTTTTGAAACTCTTCGGTGCGCGCTGCGTTTTCGCACGCGTTCGCACACGCCTTTGAACGAGCGCATTGCGCAACTGGCAACCCTGTCGTGTATCGCCTTCCTCTTGCTATGTGATGCGCGGGTTGTGTACTCGCAAACGCACGGCGCGCCTGCATCGCCTCTCACCTTGCAGATGGTGTTCGATTCACTCCGAGCGCATCACCCGGCTCTCCGAGCTGCCGAGAGTCGCATCCGCGCTGCTCAAGGTGGCGCACGAAGCGCTCGGACGTTTCCGAATCCGACCATCAGCTATCTGGTGGATCAGACTCCCTTCCCCGGTAGTGGTCCGTTGCCGGGACTACAGCGAGAGTCGATGACCACGGCGACGTTTCCGCTGGAACCCTTCCTTCAGCGTTCGGCCGGCGTTGCGCGAGCCAACGCAGAAGTGCGCGAAGCCAACGCAGGCGCGTCAATCGTCCGCCAGCGATTCGGAATGGATGCCGCTGTAGCCTACTACCGCGCGGCCGTTGCACAGGTGCAGCTAGCCACGACTCGCGATCTCATTGGGTGGCTCGACACACTCGTGGCCTACAATCGCACTCGCGTCAAAGAAGGCGCAACCGCCGAAGCCGATCTCATTCGGTCAGAACTCGAACGCGATCGGGTCAGTGCTGATGAATCGATCCAGGATGCCGAGCTTGCACAGGCTCGCTCGGCGCTCAGCGCGTTTTTGTCAGATGCAGAAGCCACAAGCGAACCGGCTACGGTCGTCGTCGCAGACATGCCTCTCACACTCACCGCTGCGCTGCTCGCAATCGGTGACGATGCGCTGCCTTCAATCACGTCGCCATCATCCTCGCAAATGATAGCGATGCGCCCCGATGTGCGCGCCGCACAGGAACGTGTAAACACTTCGACCGCGCGAATCAGTGTCGAACGCTCAATGCTGATTCGGCAAATAGGCGCAACATTTGGGACTTTGCAAACGAATCACTTGAACTCAATGATTGCGGGAATCAGCATACCTTTGCCTATCTTCGACCAGAACCGCGGCGAAGTGCAACGTGCGATTGCCGAGCGCGACGCCGCCGTATTCGAATTGTCGGCGCAACAGGGCGCCGCCACCGCCGAATTGCGCGGCGCGTACGAAGCGGCACGCATTCTCACACAACGCATGTCGACGTTGGCGATTCCGGGCGTCACGAATTTCTTGTCCCGGGCTGACGAATCGCGTCGCATCTCACTGGGCGCCTACCGTGAGGGCGCTATTCCGCTCTATCAGGTAATTGAGGCAGCGCGTGCGTGGTCGGATGCGCGCAACACCTACTATCGAACGCTGTTTGCGCAGCACCAAAGCATTCTCAATCTCATTGTCGCACGGGGGTTGGACATTTTCACCAACGTTCCGATCGCTGCAAGCTCTGGAGGTACCTCACGATGAACAACACAAAAGGCGTCATTCCTTTGGGTTCTATTCACTTCGTCATGATTGCGGTCGTACTCATGAGCGCCTGTGACAAATCAGAATCGAAAACTTCGGTTACGGCAGCGTCAGCGCGCGCAGACAGCGTACCAGCGACGGATATGAAGAATATGAAGGACATGCCCGGAATGTCCGACAGCACTAAACCGGTCGCTGGCGCATTGCCAAGCTCCGTGACATTCACCGCGGCGCAAATCAAACACGGCGGTACCACTTGGGGTGCAGTATCAATGGGCGCCGCGTCCGGCTTTACAGCACTCCCCGGCGAAGTAATCCCCAACGAAGATCGCACTGCGCGACTGGGCGCACCGGCTCTCGGACGTGTCGCCACCGTCTCGGTTCGTCCGGGGGACCATGTCGTTGCCGGACAATCCCTGGTGACCCTGCTTAGTTCCGACGCCGGACTCGCGCAATCGGATGTTGCGAAAGGCGACGCCGAAATCTTGTCGCGGCGTTCGGAGGCGCAGTACGCGGCAACTGCGCGTGCCCGCGCTGATCGCCTGCTCGCATTAAAAGCAATTCCGCGGCAGGAATACGAACGCGCTGTTGCAGATGACGAGCGAGCAAAAGCTGCTTTATCGCAAGCCGATGCAGAGGCGACTCGCGCTCACAAAACAGCGGACCATATCGGCGCTGCAAATTCAGCGAACGGTGAAATCACTTTGCGATCTCCAATTGGCGGCGTGGTGCTCGCGCGAACGGCTGTTCCAGGTGCCGTTGTCGAACCTGGTGCACCATTGGTTGTTGTGAGTGACTTGCAGACGCTATGGCTCTCCATCTACGCGCCCGAATCAATGGTCGCGCAATTCCATCACAATGACCGTTTGCGATTCATTGTGACTGCCTTCCCCGCGGACACATTCTCAGCGCGCATCGACGCGGTGGGCGCCGCACTGGAATCCGACACTCGGACGCTCAGCGTGCGCGCTGTCATAACAAACACGAACCGATTGAAGCCACAAATGCTCGCGACTGTCTTGGCGCCGACGTCTGGCACTGTTCCAACGGCAATCGTTCCTGATGCGGCAATTCAGCTCATACAAGGCAGATCATATGTGTTCCTCGTTACCCCCGATGACAAAGGCGGCGCGCGCTTTGAGAAGCGCGAAGTCGTACTCGGCACACGCAGTGATGGTCGCGTGGAAGTGATCAAAGGGCTGGTGGCGGGAGATGTCGTTGTGACTGCCGGTTCGTTCGCAGTGAAAGCGGACTTTCTGAAAGGCACCATGTCAAAGATGGAGATGTAACATGGGCGCTCTCATCGAATGGATCATTGCGAAATCAATACTGCATCGAGTTGCTGTGGTCATCGGCACTCTGCTCCTCACAGCGTCAGGGATCTGGGCGTTCAGTACCCTCACTACCGACGCGTTTCCAGACCTGACGCCGAATCAGGTGATTGTGATGACAACTGCTGCGGGCTTGTCGCCGGTCGAAGCAGAACAAGAATTGAGCTATCCGATGGAAATAGCGATGCTCGGGCTGCCACGCACAACTGAAGTGCGTTCCATCTCCAAAGCGGGTTTGTCGGTTGTCACGATCACATTTGAAGATGACGTCGATTTGTATTTCGCGCGGTCTCAAGTGCAGCAACGCATGCTGGACGCAACGTCAAAACTCCCGCCAGGGGCCGAATCGATGCTGGGGCCACCGGCGACGGCGATGGGCGAAGTGTTCGAGTATCTCGTTGAACGCGATTCCTCTGGGAGCGACACGTTAACTCTGGGTGATCTGACGAATTTGCAGGAGTACACCATTAAACCCCTGCTGCGAACAGTATCCGGCGTTGCGGACGTCAACACGTGGGGCGGCATGCCGCAGCAATTTCAGGTGAATGCCAATCCAACAAAACTCGCTGGTTTCGCGCTCACGTTGCGCGACGTGCAAATGGCGCTTGCTAATAACAATTTGAACTTCGCCGGCGGGTACATCGAAGATCGCGGCGAGCGGCTCACCTTGCGCGGGGTCGGTCGAGTGCTCGATACCGCCGACCTCGCAAATGTTGTAGTGGCAACGCGCGGTAGCACTCCAATTCGCGTTCGCGACATCGCGACGTTAAGCGTGTCGTCGCAATTGCGTTACGGAGCCGTAACGCGGGATGGAAAGGGCGAAGCGTTGTCCGCCGTCGTGCTCATGTTGAAAGGAGCGAATGGGCGAGATGTTGTTGATCGCGTAACGGCGCGTCTTGCGGAAATACGACCGCTGCTTCCCAAAGGCGTACAGATTCGCCCGTTCTATAATCAAGGTGAAGTCGTGCAACGCACCACGCGCACGGTGTTTCGCAATCTTGCCGAAGGAGCGCTTCTCGTCATCGCGATTCTGTTTCTGTTTTTGAGAAACGCGCGTGCTTCTCTGCTAACGGCATCGGTCATACCGCTTTCGCTGCTGGTGGCCATTCTTGCGATGAAGAAGTTCGGCTTATCAGCAAACCTGATGAGCCTCGGCGCGTTGGATTTTGGTCTGATTGTGGATGCGTCGGTGGTGATGGTGGAAAACTTCGTGCGTCGATTGCACGAATCGTCAGGCGCAGCAACCGCTAACCGAAAGGCGATCTTGCAACGCGCGGCTTTTGAAGTTGGACGCCCAATTGTATTTGGTGTTGTAATTATTGTCGCCGTGTACGTGCCGATATTCACGCTCGAAGGCATTGAAGGACGTATGTTTCGTCCAATGGCGTTTACGGTGTGCGCAGCGGTACTGGGGTCGCTACTGTTGGCTTTGACTTATGTTCCAGCGGTTGCGTCGTATGTGTTTGCGCCGCGCACGAAAAGTGAACGCAATGCGACTGCCGCACTCAACCCGCCAGAACACGATGACGCGCGCTGGTTCCTCGCAGTGCGCAAGCGCTACGCGCTTGTACTCGAATGGGCACTCAGGCAACGCATCGCGGTTGTCGCCACTGCTGCTGCAATTCTTACCGTAGCGCTTGGCTCTGTGCCATTCCTCGGCACCGAATTCATGCCCAGGTTGGATGAAGGTTATCTGCTCATCGAATCGCGTCGCATTCCGAGCACGTCGCTTGCTCAGGGTTTGTCTGTTTCGACGGAAGTTGAGCGTACTTTGAGGAGATTTCCGGAAGTACAAGGTGTCGTAACGAATCTTGGCCGGCCGCAGGAAGCAACGGAAACGATGGCACTGAATCAAGCCGACGTGTACGTGTTGCTGGCTTCGAAATCAACATGGCGCGTCGCGTCCCAGGAGGACCTCATTTCTCAAATGGACTCGGCGCTCGCGCAAATTCCCGGTTTCAGTTACGACTTCAGTGCACCAATGGCGATGCGACTGGATGAAGTGGTGTCCGGTGTCAAGACGCAGCTTGGCATCAAGATTTTTGGAGACAGCCTTCAATTGCTGCAGGAAAAATCCCAGGAAATTCTGGCAGCGGTGGAGGAGGTAAAGGGTTCCGAGGACGCATCGGTTGGTGTGAGTGCGGGCGCCATGCAACTTGAAATTGGCGTTGATCGTTTGGCCATGTCGCGTTTTGGTCTGAACGTTGCCGATGTGCGTGAAGCAGTCGAGATGGGCGTTGGTGGCATGACGGCCACACAAGTCATAGACGGTCGTCGACGGTATCCCGTTGTCGTGCGACTGGACGCAGAGTATCGCTCCACACCGGAAGCCGTTGGCATGACGTTGATCCGAACGCCAGCCGGAGGAACCGTTACGCTCTCGCAAGTCGCACACATCAACACAATCGAAGGCCCCGAAGTCATTAATCACGAAAACGGTCGACGCTTTGTTGTCGTGCAAAGCAACGTGCGAGGTCGGGACCTTGGCAGTTTTGTTGACGAGGTGCGCGCTTCAGTCGCAAAAAAAGTCACAATGCCCAGTGGCTACTACCTCACGTACAGCGGACAATTCGAAAATCAGTCACGAGCAACAAAGCGCCTCATACTCATTGTTCCGCTGGTATTGTTGTTGATCGCGTCGTTGCTCTATGCGAATTTTGGCACTGTACGTCATGCGTTGCTGGTAATGCTCAACGTGCCGTTCGCGATGGTTGGCGGAATTGCTGCACTGTGGGTGACTGGAATTCACCTGAATCTCAGCGCTGCCGTCGGATTCATCGCTTTGTTTGGTGTCGCAATGTTGAACGGCGTTGTGCTGATTTCGCATATCAATCAACTGCGCGCCGATGGTATGGCCTTGCGAGACGCTGTTCGAACCGGCACTGACGTACGTTTGCGTCCCGTGCTGATGACAGCGTTGGTCGCGTCTGCCGGATTCATTCCGATGGCGATTTCCACGAGCAGTGGCGCGGAAATTCAGCGACCGCTGGCGACCGTCGTTATCGGTGGATTGGTCTCGGCCACTCTGCTCACGCTGCTGGTGCTCCCGACAGTCTATAGCTGGGTGGAATCGCGCGTTGATCGTTAGCAGCCATCCAGTACGTATGAAATCGCATTGCCGGCTCGCAGTTGCAAAGTAGAAGTGGTTGGCTTCTTGCATGACAAAGTGCGTCAGCGAAGCCTTCTTGTGGGATCATGGGTTACTGCGTATTTGATCTTTTACTCTCTTCGATTTGAAAATGTGATAAGTTCCGGTATCACACCTCACCTGACACGGGAGCCACTTGCGACTCGCAGCATTCATTGCGGCAAATTCCGAAGACATCATCAGCGATTGGATGGCCTTCGCTACGACGCGTATTTCAGCGGCGAAGGGCCTCGACCTCGAAGCGCTGCGCGATCACGCGGAGGAAATGCTCGAAGTGATCGTTGCTGACTTGAACAAGTCGCAATCACACAGCGAGCGGTCGGACAAGTCCTGGGGACTTGCTCCTGTCAGTGCCGACTCCACTGCGACGGCCGCGACTTCGCACGGTGCAGCACGCGCGATACACGGCTTCTCCATAGACGACCTGGTTGCCGAGTATCGCGCTATGCGTGCAAGTGTGCTGCATCGATGGTCGCTTGTGCTCGAAGCGCACGACGCCGACGATTTCGATCAACTCACTCGATTCAACGAGGCTGTCGACCAGGCTTTGGCGGAATCCGTCGCACGCTACGCGCGGAACGTCGAATACTCGCGTGAAATGTTCATTGCGGTGCTCGGCCACGATCTTCGCAGCCCAATCAGCGCCGTGCTCATGGCCTGCCAGGCGATGTTGAGCGCGCAGGGATTGGATGAGACCGTCGCCATGCATGCGCGTCGCATTTCCCGAAGTGCAAAACGCATGAGCGGCATGGTATCTGATTTGCTCGACTTCACGCGCGCGCGACTTGGAAATGGCTTACCGATTGCGCGTGATGCAGTCGACTTTATCGCGCTGGCAAAAGAATCCGTCGAAGAGCTGCAAACGGCGCAGCCGGACCTCGCAATAGAACACACCGGTGATGACGTTGCGATTGGTCAAGCGGATGCCGTGCGTTTGCGCCAGGTGCTGGCGAACCTGCTGGGAAACGCCGCGCAGCACGGCGCCCAGAACGCCCCAATCAAGTTGAATCTTCGGAAGGTTCAGGACGACATCGAGCTGCGCGTTCACAACACGGGCACGCCGATATCGTCGACCGCGTTGCCGAGCATTTTCAGTCCATTCAAGCGCTTGATGCCGGGCGCCGAGATCGACCCACGCTCCACAAGTTTGGGGCTCGGTCTCTACATTGCCCAACAAATCGTGATGGCCCATGGCGGCGCGATCATCGTCACGTCAAATGAGAGCGACGGTACCGAATTTCTTGTGCGCATGCCGCTCGCGTTAACAGCAGCGAAGTAATAGGCGTCACGAAAAACGCCACCTCGAGAGGTGGCGTGCAGCACCGCAGCATTTCGAGCGGCTATCGCTTCGCTTGACGCTTCTTTGCAGGGGCCTTTCTGGCCGCAGGTTTACGCGCCGGTGATTTGGCGGGTGCGTCGTCTTCGTCGTCGCTTTCATCATCACCCTCTTCCCCCTGTGCGGCCTCGGGCAAGAGCTGTTCGGCCAGGGCATCGAGCTTCGCATCACAGGCGACTTCTTCGTCCAGAATGCCCTGAATCTTATCCGCCGCTTCGGACATGCCGAGTGTGTTGGCCATGCCGATCATTGCTTGATACGCGGCAATCTCGTAATGCTCCGCGCGTTTGCCGCCGCCAATCAGGGCGACATCAAGCACCGGTGATTTGTCCATCTCTTCAATGGCCTCACCCCCTTCTTCGATAATGCCGGCAATGCCCGCGCAGTGTTTGCCTTTGGGCTTCATGTCGAGCATTCCGAAGACCTCCTCCAGTACCTCAATTTGCCCCTGCGTTTCTCCCAAATGGGCCGTAAACGCCGCTTTCAAATCAGGATGTGTCGCGGCGCTGGCCATTTTCCGGAGCGCCTTTACCAACTGTTTTTCATGATCGTAAGAATCTTTCAACTCGTCCACGAACAAATCGTGCAGCGATTTCGAATCAGACATGATAGGCATCCGAAAAGAGGTGAAATTATCCGCGCGCGAATCGGGCGGTCGCCATATAACACGACTCGTGAACGTCGGGATCCAACGAATGTGCGAAGGTCACATTCTTTTTTTCGTGTGCGGCCGTGGCATTAATTGTCTTTCCGCAAATACATCTTAACATTGATGAGTGCAGCAATTACTGCGCACATGGAAGACTTTAACGCATTCAGAAACAGGTGACGTGTATGCCGGATTCTACATCAAATGTGAATGCAGCAGCAAACTCCGAAACGGCCGTTGCAATTTCCGCCGACCGGAAAATTGATTACACTGGGTTTGCTACCGCGCCCAAATTACTTCAACTGCATCTGGAAACGCGGCGATACATCCCCGGATGTGATACGAATCAATCGATCGCGTCCTAACGACGCCGCACAAACAACCTGTGATTTTTGCACGCTTCGTGCGAGACTCGTGATTGACATGATGTAACAAACCGTTTTATAACTTTCCCACGCTCTCACGGGCGACCTTGGGGAACAAGCGTACTGGCTTGTCCGTCGAAGGCGCAACGAAACCGCAACATGGTTTTGTGCGCCTTTTTCGCGTGAACACTGAAACCGGAAATTGAGATGCCTTCTCGCAAGACTCACAGCAAGCCCACGGTCTCTCCGAAAAGCATTGGAAACGCCGCGTCAACTGCACTGAGCACCGTCGCCGGGCCCTCAACAACGTCGCCCGATATGAAAGCATTGGACGGACAAAAGCGCGTACTCGCGGAGCAAAAGGCGGGTTCCCGTGCGTTGGCGCAATCGATGCCGTTCAACTCCCTTAAGGATGGCGAGCACGGTCTCGAAGCCGGACACGCACCACCTGCAGGCGCGCCGCCAACCGCTCCGCCCGAGCCGATAGTTGGCGCAAGTACCGTGTCGGAAAAGGCGAAGTCTGCGAAAACCGGCAATGGTAATCCACCAAGTGGTGTGAATACCACTATCGCTTCGCTCGACCGGGTGCGAGCCGATTCCACCGCGCAGATGCTCACAACCAACATGGGCACGCGCGTTTCCGACAATCAGAATTCGCTGAAAGCCGGATTACGCGGCCCCACGTTGCTGCAGGATTTCGTATTGCGCGAAAAGATCACACACTTTGATCACGAACGTATTCCCGAACGCATCGTGCATGCGCGCGGTTCCGCAGCCCACGGCTACTTCGAATGCACGGCTCCGCTCGCCGAATTCACCAAGGCAGCGCCGTTGCAAAAGACCGGCATGCGCACCCCTGTTTTTGTGCGGTTCTCGACCGTCGCCGGTGAGCGCGGCTCTGCCGATACAGTGCGTGACGCGCGCGGATTTGCAGTCAAGTTTTACACGACCGCAGGCAACTGGGATATTGTCGGCAACAATATCCCCGTGTTCTTCATCCAGGATGCGATGAAATTTCCCGACCTCGTGCATGCATTAAAGCCAGAACCGCACCACGCCATGCCGCAGGCTTCAAGTGCGCACGACACGTTCTGGGATTTTGTATCACTCATGCCCGAATCGGCACACATGTTGATGTGGATCATGAGCGATCGTGCCATTCCGCGCAGCTACCGAATGATGCAGGGCTTTGGCGTGCACACGTTCCGCCTCGTGAATGCAGACGGCGAATCAGTCTTTTGCAAATTTCACTGGCAACCGGTTGCGGGCACGCATTCGCTCGTGTGGGATGAGGCCGTGAAAATTGCGGGAGGAGATGCAGACTACCACCGTCGTGATTTGTGGGAAGCGATCGAAGGCGGAGAATTTCCGCAATGGGATCTTGGTGTGCAGGTCTTCACCGAAGAAATGGCCGATGCGTTCACCTTTGAAGTGCTTGATGCAACAAAATTGGTTCCTGAAGAACTGGTGCCTGTCCGCATCGTTGGGCGCATGACGCTCGATCGCAATCCCGACAACTTTTTCGCCGAAACCGAGCAAGTTGCATTCGGAACGCAGAACATCATTCCGGGCATTGATTTTTCGAATGATCCGCTGCTCGCAGGGCGCATTCATTCGTATTTCGACACGCAACTTTCGCGACTCGGCGGTCCGAATTTTCACGAAATTCCAATTAACTCACCGGTCGCACAAGTGCACAACAATCAGCGCGACGGTATGCATCGCCAAGCCGTCCACAGAGGGCACGTTGCTTATGAACCAAACTCCCTCGGTGGCGGCTGTCCGTTTCAGGCGGGACAAATCGGATTTGTAACCTTTCCGGAACCTGTTGTCGAAGATCAGGTGCGTGGGAAGCCGGAGAAGTTTGCTGATCACTATTCGCAAGCGTCACTCTTTTACCGCAGTCAGACGAACGTTGAGAAGTCGCACATCATTAACGCATTCCGTTTCGAGTTAACGCGCGTGCAAACCAACGCGATTCGGCAGCGTGTGGTATCAGTACTTGCAAACGTCGATGCAGATCTTGCACAAGCCGTCGCTGACGAACTGGGCTTCGCAGTTCCTGCGCCGCAGCCGCGAGCATTGAATATGCAAGTTGAATCGGAAGTTGAAGTCTCGAGTGGACTGTCACTTTTCAGCCGTCCCGGCGAAACTGGCGTTCGCACGCGTCGGGTCGCGCTGTTGGTCGCCGATGGTGTCAACGGCACCTCATTGAAGTCGACGTACGAGCAACTTCTAGCGGCCGGTGCGGTACCCAGAATTGTTGGCGGAAAACTTGGAACGGTCAAGTCTGTTTCAGGCAGCGACGTCCATGTTGAAATCACGTTGGAAACAGCGCCATCTGTGTTGTGGGATGCCGTGGTGTTGCCGGATGGTGAAGAGGCCACCGCCAAACTTGCCAGCATGGGTCAAGCCGTTGAATTCGTGCGTGATCAATACCGGCACTGCAAGCCGATGATGGTTTTCGAGTCGAGTGACGCGTTGCTCACCGAAGCGCGCATTCCAGAATCGCTTGCCAACGGCGACGAGGATCCGGGAATTGTGAAAGCCAAGTCGAGCAAAAATCAGCGCAACGCATCACTTGATCTGTCAGGCTTCATGACCGCTCTGGCGAAACACCGGCACTACGAACGCGAACTCGAGCCGACACCGGTTTGATTAACGTCGCTCTGCTCACTTCGGAGTTGGAGGTCGCGCGTAATCGTTCGCGAGATCACGATACGTGGTATGCACGTGCAATGTCGGACTATCACGTCGCGGCGATGAGAAGAAATGGTTCAGCACATTTGCGACGCGCCGTTCGCGTGCCGGAATTTGCATCAGCTTGTTTGAAAACCTGCCAAAGTGTAGCTTTCACTTGAGCTGGCGCGTACGCACATGCAACATTCTCTCTTCATTTCGAGTGCCGTCGCGTTGAAGGACAATCATACCACGTTCAATGCCACGGGAGTCTGCATGCAAATTCAGGTAAACACCGACCACAATATTGACGGCAAAGAGTCAACGGCGCAGTGGGTCGAATCCATCGTCGAAAAGGCGCTCTCACGTCATAGTGATCAAATCACGCGTGTGGAAGTACACATCAGTGATGAAAACGGTAGCAAAGCGGGAACGCGCGCGATGCGTTGCAAGATGGAAGCACGACTGGAGCACCGTCAGCCAACGACGGTCACGAGCAACGCCGACACCGTCGACGCCGCGGTGCGCGACGCGGCGGAAAAGTTGCACCGCGCAATTGATAGTGTGATTGGAAAGTTGCACGCCTAAGCGGCCTCACGAGGCTCGCGCGGCGTCCCCGCCGATGGCCGCGCGTGTTCGCTCTGGGTTCGTACCATTTGTCACCGTACAGATTTCACACAAATGCACAAAAATGGATGTCTACCCATGCGGGCATGCTGCGCAGATCGTAACTATCATCTGCACGCAGGGTAGCATCGCCTCCTTCAAGTGGCGCGAATTGTAGAACCGGAGATCAACATCGAGAACAGCGTCGAGCGCGTGCCAGCAGAACGAAGTGGTGTTCGGGCAGTATCAATCACACAGCGGTTTCTTCGAATCAGGCACGTGGCATCGTGAGCACGCTGACCTCCGATCTACTCGCAAAGATCGACGCGTACTGGCGCGCTGCGAACTATCTGTCTGTTGGTCAGATCTACCTCTTCGACAATCCGCTGCTAAAGCGCCCGCTGGAAATAGCTGATGTAAAGCACATGCTGCTTGGTCATTGGGGCACCACGCCTGGGCAGAATTTTGTTTATGCGCATCTCAATCGCATCATCAATAAGTACGATCTCGACATGATTTACGTGTCGGGCCCCGGGCACGGCGGGCCAGCAGTGGTTGGCAATACGTACCTTGAAGGCACTTATAGCGAAGTCTATCCGCACATCAGTC
>JBDUAX010000352.1:0-4890 GCA_040004455.1 Gemmatimonadaceae bacterium | reverse complement strand
GGGAGTGTTTCCGCGACGCGTGGCCGTTGTGTGGGCTGCGACCGCCGTCGCACTCATGGCGTATGTTGCGTTTTTGAGTTTTGGACCGCCGCTTGATACGGTGGATGGATTGCGCATGAGTGTGATCGCACAGAAGGCTATTACGGTGGGCGTGGTGGGCGCGCTGTTCTACTTGAGCTTTGAGGGGGGTCGGGTACTCAAGCTTACGGGAAAATCGGCGTAGATTTCGTGAGGCAAATGATTGACCTCGATATTCGGCATCCACGCAGGTGTGGGCGTGCGTAATATTCGTGGGTGAGACACCGCCAACAACCAGATGATCATTATGCAATTCCTGAAATATCGTGCAGTTCTGGCGTTTGCTGCTGCGAATATCCTGGCAGCGGCGCCCTCTGGTGCGCAGTCTGCAACCGAGGAACGTACTCGCGTCATCGCAATCGCGGATTCCGCGCTCGCCGCAATCAGCCGAACGGATTTTGTCGGCTTCACTGACTTCATGCTCGATTCCGCCGTGACATTCTCCGCGCGTGAAGCAGACGGGAAAACCAGCCTGGCGTTTCGCACACGCATGCAGCAGCGCGCGACGCAAACGAATAGCAAATTCACTGAGCGCGGGTTTCGTCCGGAGGTTCAGATTTCCGGACCGTTAGCGTCTGTCTGGATGCGTTACGATTTTTACACCGATGGAAAGTTCTCACACTGCGGCGTCGACGCGTTTACCATGCTCAAGTCAGACGGGCGCTGGCGAGTTGCGACGTTGGTGTGGAGCGTAGAGCAACCGCCGGCGTGTGAGAAGCATCCGGCGGGGCCGCCGCGCTAGTCGATACGAAGCGTTTCCCTCACCGAATGAATACGACTGATGCCGCGCAATGAATGACCTCGAATCAAGATACTCCGACGAATTGAGTCTGCCACGCAGCGAGGCGCGCGTGTCGCTTAAACGAGTTGCCGCTGTCACCGCAGGATTATCGGTGTTCGGCGCAATTGCTGGTGCATTCGCAGGTGGGTCGGCGGCGTTCCTTGTTGAAGCAATTGGTAATCGTTCACTGGAGCCATTCCTGTTTCTCGTAGGCGCAGAGTTTGGCGCGCCATTGGGCGCTGTTCTAATGCCATTTGCAGGGTGGGCGCTTATGCGGCGCGTTCCACTCGGCCGCGCATTTGTTGGAACGATTGCCGGAACACTTGTTGGCGGAATTGTGGGTTGGTTTTCCAAACCGCATCCCTATGGTGGTTTCCCTCTTCCGAACGCTCTTGTTGGGGGATTGATTGGATTTTTGTGCGCAGTACTCGCGCTGCGTGCGATGTCGAATCGAGCTGCGAGAAGGAAACTCTAGCGCATTCAGCATTTGTATTTCCGCCGACTCGATGAGTTTTGTAAATGGATCGGCATGCGGGAAATCGGCGAGAGATATGCTCAATGAGGAGAAGTCGTAGTGTGTCACTGCAACGTTCTGGCTATTGCGGCGTAGCTACTTAGGTTGTGACGAATTGGGGTGGCAACAAGTTGATCGTATAAACGAGACGTAGCGTATCGTTTATCTGAATATTACGATGCACGTTGTTTCGTTAATATCGCAACGGATAATTCCCGATGGCAAAATCGAAACAGTCCGTTTCCTCTACTGAATCAACCGCAACACCATCACGCGGACGACCGCGTAGCGCCACCGCACGCCAGGCTATTCTCGACGCCACACTCGAAGCAGTATTTATCGTTGGCTTTCGCGCACTCAGCATGGATGCCATTGCCGCCGCAGCCGGCGTTGGCAAGATGACGATCTACCGCCGATGGCCGAACAAAGCTGCGTTGGTAATGGATGCATTTCTTTCCAAAGTCGGACCAACTACTGCATTTCCTGAAACACCAACCGCACTTGCGAGCATTCATTTGCAAATGCGGTTGCAGGTGAAGGCATTTCGCGGTCGCTACGGGCGACTCATAAAGTCTCTGCTTGGCGAAGCACAGTTTGACGCTGAGTTGGCATCGGCATTTCGCGAACAATGGATCATGCCACGCCGGGTGCTGGCGAGGGAGGCCATTGAGCGCGCCATTCGTGAGAAAGATTTTCGCGCGGATGTCGATGTTGATGTTGCAATCGACATGCTGTACGCGCCCATCTACTATCGCCTGCAAATTGGCGTCGCGCCGCTTAGCGAGCAGTACGTTGATGACGTGTTTGAACAGGTTGTGCAGGGGCTGCAGGTCGAGCGGCGCAAGCGAGTTTGAACCAGGCCTGATGTAAAACTGAAACACTATCGCAGCACTACTTTTACCGGCTGAGCAATGAGAACCGTCAGCGTTTCCGAGACTGAAATGCCCTTTCTCGATCACCTCGAGGAATTGCGGTGGCGAATTATCTGGTCCGTCGCCGCAGTGGTCTTGGGTATTGCGATTGGATTCTTTATCGTGCTGCACTACGACGTTATCAAAATTGTTGAAGCGCCAATCCTGCCATTTCTGCAAGGTCACCGCTTGGTGGCTTCGCATCCAACGGACGGATTGCAGATCACGATCAGCGCCGCAATGTGGATTGGTTTTGTGCTGGCCGCTCCTGTCATTCTGTATCAGGCCTGGCTGTTTCTTGCGCCCGCGCTCTTCCGACGTGAACGGCTGTTTCTCCAAGCCGCACTTGGCGGCGGCGTTGCGCTGTTTGTAGCGGGTGCATCGTTTGCGTATTTCGTGATCTTTCCCATGTCGCTGCCGTGGTTGTTTGGATTGTTCGGCAATTCGCTGGAACCATTAATCACCGCTGAAAACTATTTTGGATTTCTGTTCGGAATTGTGTTGAGCTTCGGACTCGCATTTGAACTGCCCGTTGTGGTACTGCTACTTGCTGCCGTGGGGATAGTTACTCCACAATTCCTGTCTCGTTACCGTCGCCACGCATTCGTGGTGATTGTCGCCATTTCCGCATTCCTCACGCCGGGCGACTTTGTTTGGAGCACACTCGCGCTCTCAATTCCGCTTTATGCGCTGTATGAATTGAGCGTGTTGGTGGCTCGTGTCATGTGGCGCAGGCGCGCGAGCAGCGACAACGGCGATACGAACGATGTTGCTGTGCTGCTCGTACCAATTATTGCAGTGCGTTTGCTGGCCACGATGTTACCACGACGCGTTGCCGTTGCGTGAGGCATCGTCGGCAACTTTGAACGATGCTGATACGTACCCTGAACCCTGTTACCGGGAAATGAGCTTCGGTTTTCGAAAGAGCGACTGGACCATCGTTGCGGTCGTCACGGCTGGTGGCGGTTCGCTCATTTGGTTCATTGCGAAATTCTATCTCATAATGTCTTCCCCTCACATTCGCTAACCAGGCCCCGCTTTCGACTTCTTCAGCAGCATCTGCGCGAGGAGGGCCGCGAAGATGCCAATGAACGATCCTATTGCGCCGATAATTATTGCAACGATAACCGACGTCTGCAGTGGAACGTGTTTGGGGTTCACAACAGCAAACAGCAGTGGCAGCTGCGCGATCAATAAACAGATCAAACCGAACTTGCGCATCGCCCGGTATCGTTTCGTCAGATTGGGCGCGATAGTGGGGCGATTGAAATAGTCCCAGACGATGCGAGCGCTCGCCTCCGCATCGGAGGGAACGGGAATACGAATGTTCCAGCGCAGACTGCCGTTCTTGTTGGCCGTCACCATGTTGAATTCGAGACTGGGCGGAACGTCGGGCAACCATTGCAGTCCACGACGATCAGTGAACACGTAAAAATCTTCGTCGGCCATGACGGCTTCCTGCGATACAATCACATCAAACCCTACGACATCACTCTGCTTGCGAACATTGAGTGAATTATTACGGCCAACATCCTTGTGACGTTTTTCATTCGCGCGGAACTGTTGAAGTTCTGCCGGCGAAACCGTCCACTTGGCGAGTTGCTTGTACCCCGCCAGCAATTTTTCACGTTGGCGGTAACTGATGTTAAAAACAGTAAATGCCGTTGCTGCGAGCGCAAGATCAATGAAACCGGCAAGTACAATGCCGAACCACGCGCCTTGTGAAGGCGTCTCGTCGTGATGCAGGCCGAGTGGAATTGCAATCGCCGAAATGCCGATTACGACGAGGAGTGCGGCAACGTCTCGACGCCTTTTGGGATTTCGCATGTCGTCACTATAACGATTTCGTCATGGCGTGTCAGCGAGTAATTTCAAGCGATCTCCATTCAATTCAAACGGGACAAGGCATGACCGAACACAATCGCTGCAGTTGGGCTGGCAGTGACGCGCAAATGCAGGCGTATCACGACGAAGAATGGGGCGTACCGCAGCGCGATCCGCGCATGCTTTGGGAAATGCTCATGCTCGAAGGCTTTCAAGCTGGACTCGCGTGGATTACGGTGCTCCGCAAGCGCGATGAATTTCGAAAAGCGTTTGCCGGATTTGACCCGAAAGAAGTGGCGAAGTTCACCGAACGCGACATCACACGCCTCATGAACAACGAAGGCATCATTCGCGCACGCGCCAAAATTGAAGCAACCATTCGTGGTGCACAGATCTACTGTGAAATGATGGACAGCGGCGACGACTTCACTGCATTCTGCTGGTCGTTCACTAATGGCAAAGTCATCAGAGGCGACGGCAAGACTACGTTAGCGACTACGCCTCTCTCTGAGGAGATTTCCAAAGAAATGAAGAGGCGCGGCTTCAAGTTTGTCGGGCCGACCATCGTCTACGCGTGGATGCAGGCAGTAGGCATCGTGAACGATCATTCGGCAACCTGTTTTCGCCGCAAAGCAGCGTAAATTAGGGCCAGGTGGCCCCGAATACGGTGCGAACTATTTCCCTCCCTGCTCGAACACGATATCAACCGGAATTGACTTCGTCTTCAGCCGCTCCAAGTCCTTCTTGAGCTGCGCCGAAATCGTTCCGTACTGTTCCTGAAA
>JBDUAX010000351.1:0-4908 GCA_040004455.1 Gemmatimonadaceae bacterium | reverse complement strand
ACGCCGACGAGCTTGTTTCGCTCGATGAAACAAATGTGGAACGAAGCATGGAAATGCCGTTCTCCATGCCGAATTTGAACGACGTTTCCAAACTCACACATAGTTTTGGCATGATCGGGGCCGCACTTGGCACCGGCGGGACGCTCGATTTGGGCCCCGACGCCGATGCCATCGAAGTCGATGGCAGTATCGTTACCGGCAACTACTTCGCAACGCTCGGTGTGGCGCCGTACATTGGGCGTTGGGTTTCGGTTGAAGACGCTGCGCCACGCGCACCTGCAGTCGTTGTACTGTCGTATGGGCTCTGGAAAGAGCACTTTGGTGGCAATGCAAACATTGTTGGACAAAGTGTTCGCATTTCTGGCAGCCCGCGTACGGTGATTGGTGTTGCGCCGCCGTCATTCGCATTCCCAACGGGCGTATCGTATTGGGCCGCGTGTCGGAGTTGCACCGACCCACCTGAGTCAACACGCGCAAACATCAGCGCGTCGGTGGTCGCACGTCTCGCGCCTGGAGTGACGCTCGAGCAGGCCGCAACAGACGCGAATCATGCTGCTGCGCTGATTCATCGCGATCATCCGAATCTTACTGAAAATCAGATGACGGGAATTCGCGTGCGTTCGTTGAAAGAAGCTGTCATCGCCGACACGCAAAAAATCGTGCTGCTGCTGAGTGGATCAATAGCGTTTGTCCTGCTTATCGGTTGTGCCAATCTCGTAAACGCGAATCTTGCGCGCAACACCATTCGACAACATGAACTGACATTGCGTTCCGCGCTCGGCGCATCGCGCGCGCGTGTGATTCAATTACTGCTAATTGAGAGTCTTACAATTTCTCTGGCAGGCGCTGCGTTGGGTGTAGCGGGCGCGTGGTGGGGTGTTCGCCTCGTTGGGCGTCATGCCAGCGAGTTCTTGCCGCGCATCGGTGAGTTAACGCTTGATACACGCGCAATTCTTTTTGCGTTGCTGGTGGCCCTGCTGATTGCTACGTTCATCGGCCTCATTCCGGCGCTCCGTTTGTCAGGTGGCAATTTGCGCGCGCGCATGACCGAACGCGGTGCGAGCGGACAACGTCACAACACGGTTCGGCGCTTCTTGGTTGGATTTGAAATAGCGCTGGCGGTCGTGCTGCTGGTTGGCGCGGGGTTGTCATTACGAAGTCTGCAAGCGGTGCTGGCTCAACCCATGGGCATCGCAACCCGCGGCGTTATCACGTTTCAGCCGGTCATGAACGCACGGTTTCGCTCGCAAAGCGGTGCCGTGATATTCTACGACGACTTGCTTGCACGAATTCGCGCCGTGCCGGGAGTGACAGGCGCGGCCGGTGCCAGTGCACCGCCTCTTGGAAATCAGTGGACCGGATTTATTGAAGTGGAAGGGAAGCAAGGCAACGGCGGTTCGAAAGATGTTGCGCCAAGTGCCGGATATAATCTCGTCACGGAAGGCTTTTTCGAAACGGTCGGTCTGACCTTGCTTAAGGGTCGATTGTTTTCGGCGGCCGATGACTCATTGCATCCACACGTAACGGTCGTCAACAAGACGATGGCGGCGATGTACTGGCCGAACGAAGATCCCGTTGGCAAACGTTTTCGTGCGCTGAGCATGGACTCTCGTGCGCAACAATGGTTGACTGTCGTTGGAGTTGTCAGCGACCTGCACTATTACTCGTTGGAAATGGAAGTTTCGCCGATTCACTACGTAAGTAGCAGGCAGCGTCCTGACCGGCTCGCAGCGAGCACGGTTATCGTGCGCAGTACAAGTGCTAATTCAGTGGTAATTCCCAGAATACGTGAAGCGTTGCGAGCAGTCGACCCAACGGCTACGGCGCACGTGACGACGCTTGATAGTCGAATTGACGAAACAACCAGCACGCGACGCCTGATGATGAATTTGTTGGGAGTGTTTGCGGGCGTTGCGCTGTTGCTGGCGGCCATTGGTGTGTACGGCGTGCTTTCATACATCGTCGCACAACGCACACGGGAAATTGGGGTGCGCATGGCGCTGGGTTCGAGCGTTCAGAGAATCGTTCGTATGATGTTGGGTGACATCATGAAGCCCGTATCGTTAGGATTGATTGCCGGACTGGTGGCTTCGCGCATGCTAAGCACCGTGCTGCAGAGTCTTGTGTTTCAACTGAGCACCAGTGACCCGCTCGTGCTCGGTGCCACGTGTGCGGTACTCGTAGGGCTGGCGATAGTTGCCGCAGTCATTCCCGCCAGACGCGCGGCACATGTCGATCCGCTCATTGCGCTGCGAGGGGAATCCTGACGAAAAGCAAACGCACTGGAGTAAACTTCGCGTCTACGGCTGCGGCTTCGGCCCAATCACGTAATCCGTTGGTGGAGTTGCGCCCAGCAGGTTGGTCACGAAGTAATCCCAGCGTCGCCGCATCATGTAGAAGTTCGCCGCTCCGTAAATATGCGGTTGGTTGGGAAGCATCAACAAATCGAAAGTTTTGTTCGCTTTGATCAATGCATCGACAACGAGCATGGTGTTGTCGGGAGGCACGTTGTCATCGGCCGTGCCGTGCGCGAGCAGCAACTTGCCTTTCAAATTCTTCGCGAGGCTCTGATTCGCTTCTGCTTCATAATTGTCAACGCCATTCGGACCGCGCGTGAGCAAACCCTGGTAGCGCTCACCCCAATCGTCTTCGTACACGCGATTGTCATGATTGCCCGATTCGGAAATTCCTACCTTGAAGAAGTCGGGATAACGAAACATCGCGTCGGCGGTTGCAAAGCCGCCGCCGGAATGTCCCCAAATGCCAGCTTTATCGATGTCAATAAATTTGTAACGTGCGGCAAGTTCTTTCATGCCCGCGACTTGATCGGGGAGGGTGTTGTCACCCATGTGGCCGTAGTAAAAATCGTGAAATGACTTCGAGCGCAATGGCGTTCCCATACCGTCAATTGACACGACAACAAAGCCAAGGTCGGCCAACGCCTGATTGTCGTCACGTGCCGCAATGAACGAACGACTGCCAACGCTGCCCGTTTGCGGACCCGGATAGATGTAGTTGATGATCGGATACTTCTTCGCTGAGTCGAGCGATGAAGGCGTGAACATCAAACCATACAAATCCGTTTTGCCGTCGCGCGCTTTGACTGTAATGCGCGTTGGAGGTTTCCAACCCGTTGCCAGCAATTTGGAAATGTCCGCTTGCTCAATGGTCAAGATCAGTCTGCCGGTTGCATCGCGCAGCACCGAGGTTGTCGGCCTGTCAGCCGTTGACCAGTTATCGATGAAATACTTGAACGACGGCGACCACGAAACCCTGTGGTCACCATTCTCCGGCGTTAGCAACGTCAGCGCTTTCCCGTCGAGGCCGATGCGGTAGATGTGCCGAAAATAGGGATCGCGTTCGGCGTCTTTGCCAACGCCGACAAACCACAATTGGCGGGCTTCTTCGTCGATGTGGAGCAGTTGCCCCACGTTGCCGCTGCCCGTTGTGATCTGATGCTTGAGCGCGCCCGTTGTGAGATCATACAGGTAGAGTTGTCCCCAATCATCGCGTTCTGAAAACCAGACGACTTCGTTTGACGCGGAGAGCACGCGCCAATTGGAAGCGTAGAAGCCGCTCTCGAATTGTGTCTTCACTTCTTCACGAAGCACGTCGCGTACAGTACCCGTTGTTGCATCGGCCACGCGCAACGTCGCGATTTTGTGATCGCGTGATGACGACAGAAATGCGACCTTGCTGCCATCGGGATACCACTGTACATCCGCCAGAGTGCCGCCCCCGCAGTTGATGTCATCGCACACGGATGAACGGTGTTGATCAGGCGGCATACCAAACCGCACCACCTTCGGCGCCACCCCCGACAAATCAATCACCACACGGCTAATCATTGTCACGACGCTGTCGCCGACCAGCGGATACTTCCACGCTTGTAACTGCGGGTGTCCAGCGTTTGTGCTCACGAGATACATCTCGCCAACACCGCGCTGATCCTGCTGAAAAGTCGCGATCTTTTTTGAATCGGGAGACCACGCGACAATTGCAGCGTTGGAGTGAATCCAACCCGCGTTGTCGGTCGCGTAACCGAAGTCCTTCACGCCATCAAACGTGACTTGTGTTTCCCTGGCCGTTTCGGCGTCCTTCACGAACAAATTCCAATTGCGAATGAACGCGAACTTCTTGTGATCGGGAGACCAACCTCCAACGCTTACGTTGGCTGTGGTCGTTCGTGATGCGCCGCCAATTGCGGCGCGACAAACGGCTTCGAAAGCCGGACAATTCACTTTGGTGCCCTTCGTTGCGTCAACCAGAACGAGTGGCCGAGAGCGGTCGGGAATTTGCACGCTGTAGGTGAAGCGATCGTCGGAAATCCAGTTGGCCGTTACACCATTTCGAAACACCAGCAAGTTGGTATTGAAGCTCAGGGCCTTTTCCGCGCGCGCGTAATCGGCAGCGGTAACCTGGCGTTGCTGGGCCTGCAATTGGGTGCCACTCGAAATGAACGAGACGGCGGGGAGCACAACGTGTAGTAGACGACGCATAGAGTAGTTGAAGGTGTGAGGCTTTCGAAAAATGGCGTCGGTGGTTGGGAGAAAACAGGCCGCGATTATGCCAAAAACTGCGAGGAAGTGTTGGTCGTCGAGTGGCCGTTTGGCGCATTTTGCTACTGGGCATTCGCTCGGCAACATGTCGCTTTGCACGCTCAGGCTGCAGATTTCGTCCCATGATGAAAACACGTCAGGTCTTCGTTTCACTCTCTGCGGCGCTGTGTTTGCTGTCGCCTCTGCTTTTGGCCCGCGCGGCGCAGGCGCAAACTGATCGCGGTGGGCCGAGTACGGTGGTGCCACGGAAGGACACGCTGATGGGTGCGGGCGTTTCGATCGAATTGGCGCGATTGCGCGCGAAGACGGTGAGTGACGTGCATTACGCGCTGCAGTTGCATGTCACGAG
>JBDUAX010000350.1:0-4913 GCA_040004455.1 Gemmatimonadaceae bacterium | reverse complement strand
AGAGCTGCGCCCTTTTAAGGCGTAGGTTGAAGGTTCGAGTCCTTCTCGGGGCACTTTGTCGCTGATTTTTACACCGATTTCCGAACCTCCCAGAGCCTTCGCCCAGCCGGCGAGGGTTTGTTCGTCCTGCCCACCTTTTCGCGAGATGAGCGTGCGCAAGATTGCACTCATTGTTTTTTTGCCGATGCTGGCTTCGTTGTTCGTCGCGTGCGAGCAACCGAACAACAGTGTAAAGACAACGAAAGTTGTCACGACAGCGAAAAAAAATCCGGGACCTCCCAACGCTCCGGTCGTAGTGGCAACCTTCGGTTCCACCGAATGGATTCCGCCGACCGAAGCGAGTATTCCGCACGACTCACTGGGTTCGTCAATTCGGCGTGGGCTGGCGTTGCTTCGAAATACATCGGACAGTTTGCCAGCGTATGCGCCGGGGCGCATCAATTGCACGAATTGTCACATGCAGGATGGAAAGGCGTTGTATGCGGCACCGCTTGCCGGTGCACATTCGCGATATCCGAAATACATGTCGCGTAGCGGAGCCGTTGTCACGCTCGCTGATCGCGTCAACTACTGCTTCACTCGAAGTCTCGCTGGTAATCGCCTTTCGTCTGATAGTCGCGAAATGGCGGACATTCTCACGTACATCGCCTGGCTGTCGAAAGATGTGCCGATTGGCGCCAAAATGCCGGGTGACGCCGGCATGCCAGTTATGAAGGAAGGCATCATTGCGAGCGCAAAAAATGGTGAAGTATTGTACGGTGCCAAGTGCGCGTCGTGTCATCAGCCGACTGGAGTTGGCACAGCCCTGGTTCCCGCTCTGTGGGGAGAAAAATCGTACAGCATTGGTGCATCAATGGCGCGACTCGAACGCGCGGCGTCATTCATTTCGCACAACATGCCCTACGGAAACGGCCTCACGCTCACCGATCAGGAAGCGTTTGATCTCTCCGCGTATGTCAACAGTCACGCACGTCCCGACTCACCTGGCAAGGAAAACGATTGGCCAACGGGCGGCGCCCCGAAAGACGTTCCATACGCATTGCGTTCGGGACATCAGCCTGTGAATGCAACGCCAACTTTGCCGCGAAAAACACCAACGCGCACTCTTGTTCCCGCGCCGCCGCGTGCTGGTCAATAGTGCGTTTTTCGATCAACCAAACGGTCGTTCATTCTGCCAATCGCACACTAACTCGTTCCATTGCTCGGTCGGCGCAACCGAAATTCCGGAGAACGCGTGAAAGACTCTGAAAACAGGCCATCAAAAGTTTCTCGTCGCGATTTGTTGAAAGGGAGCGCTGCATTTGCCGGCGGCGCACTTGCAACGCGGTTGTCTCCACTGGGCGCGCAAGCGCAAAAAGCCGCGGCAGCGGCGGGGCAATCAGCAACGCCCGCCGCGACAACCATTGCTCAAATTCGACCAGTTGCGCCAGCTGATGCCGCACTTGTTCCCGGCGCCGCGTCCGAAGCACTCGGCGGGCGAGCTCCGTACGAAACGCCGAGCCTTGCTCCAGTTGGTGTTACGACGGGTTCGACACTCACGCCGCTGCAGGCATTGCAGGGTGCAATCACCCCGTCTGATTTGCACTTTCAGCGACATCACAATGGCATTCCGTTAATCGATCCGTTGTTGTGGTCGCTGACAGTACACGGACTTGTCGACAAGCCGCTCACGCTTTCACTGGCGGACATCAAACGCTTTCCTTCAATCACACGACAATATTTTATCGAGTGTTCCGGCAACGGACGCACCGCTTATCGCACTCCCAAGCGTGAAATGACCGCTCAGGAAGTTGATGGAATGACCAGCAACAGCGAATGGACTGGCGTTCCGGTTTCGGCGATTCTGCGCGAAGCGGGACTTCGTCCTGATGCGTCGTGGGTGTTGGCTGAAGGTGGCGATGCTGCGCGAATGGCTCGCAGTGTTCCGGTTGAGAAGATGTTGGACGACGCACTGCTGGTGTACGCTCAAAACGGCGAACCATTGCGACAAGGCATTGGTTATCCAGTGCGATTGCTGCTCCCCGGTTACGAAGGCAACATGAACGTGAAGTGGATTCGCCGACTCGAGGCAACGCCGCGCGCAACATTCACTCGCAACGAAACGGCGAAATACACCGATCCGCTCGCTGATGGTACGGTGCGCTATTTCAGTTTTGTGCTTGATGCAAAAAGCATTATCACCTCGCCGTCGTATCCAGCGCGCGTAGCTCCCGGTTGGTGGCCCGTGACGGGTCTCGCGTGGACCGGGCGTGGAAAAATCACGCGAGTGGAAGTCAGTACGGACAGCGGTAAGAGCTGGCATGACGCGCAATTGCAGTCATCGACGTTCGATCGCACGCACATTCGCTTCGTTCACATGTGGAAGTGGGATGGAAGCGCGACTCGATTGATGAGTCGCGCGACCGATGAAACTGGTTATGTGCAGCCGTCGCTTGCGGATTTCAAAAAGGTGCGCGGAAGCGGAACGGACTATCATTTCAACTATGTTCGTGCGTGGGATGTCGCGGCCGATGGCGGCGTGTTTTATGGAGTGAACGCATGAGGCGCGCTCAAATGGTTCGCGCCGCGTTGTGCGCAGTGGCCGGCGCGACTGCTATTGGCTGTGATGCGGCCAGCAAATCTCCGAACGCGGAAATCAGCACGGTGATCGGGAGTGCGAACACATCAACGAAAATCTCCACGCCTTCCGGCTGGCCCGATCACTACGGACTTGGTCAGCCTGCCCCCACCGCGCTGATTGCGGCACTCGATACGGACGTGGACACCACTGGCGCTGGTTTGCCCGCCGGTCAGGGAACTCCGGCTCAAGGAGCGGTCGTTTATCAAGCGAAGTGCGCAGGGTGTCATGGGCCGAAGGGTGAGGGGATCAAACCCTTTCCTCCGCTCATTCAGCCCATCATCGCTGGCGATAGCTTTCCGTGGGCGAAGAACCCGGGCGCGCCGAAAACGGTGGGGAACTATTGGCCATTTGCGACAACACTCTACAGTTACATTCGCCATTCAATGCCACAAGCGTCACCGGGATCGCTAGCTCCGGACGAAGTGTATCAGGTTGTAGCATATATTTTATCGGAGAACGGTGTGCTGGCGCGCGATGCGACGCTCAATGCACAATCACTGCCGCTCGTGAAGTTACCGATGCGCAAGCGGTTCATTATCGACACGCGACGAGGCGGAGCCGAATTACGATGAGAGATATCAATCCATGAACGACCGTTCACCACAAGACAGTGGTGCGGTCTTAAGCCGGACAACATCCGACCGATCCGCTGCTGTACGTCTGCAGCTTGCGTTGGCAGTGGCCGGGCTAGGCACGTGGGACTGGGACCCGAGCACCAACCGCGTCACCTGGAACGACGCGCATGAGCGCATTTGCGGCTTTCTTCCGGGCACGTTTTCAGGCAACGCCGATGACTACAACGCACTGGTTCTTGAAGAGGATCGGCCGGGTATGGCCGAAGCGCTTGATCGCGCGCGCGCCGAACACGTTGAATACCGTTGCGAGTATCGCATTCGACGACACAACGACGGTGTCATTCGCTGGGTGATAAGTCGTGGTGCGTTTCTCTACGACAACCTGGGCCGAGCGACCTGGGCGTCGGGAATTATTGGTGACATCACCGAGCGCAAGGAAATTGAAGACGCATTGCGCAAAACCGAACAGCGTCGCCAGCTGTTGTTCGAACGGAATCCCGTACCGATGATGGTCGTCGATCCGAACACACGTCGCTACCTCGAAGTGAACGACGCGGCGATTTCACAGTACGGGTACACACGTGAAGAATTCCTGCGCATGCGCACCGACGATTTGCGCCCAAGAGAAGATGTGGAGCGCATGATCAACGCTTTCCGGGATCGCGCACCAGGTGGCTCCGAGCGCGGTGTGTGGCGACACAAAACGAAAGACGGGAAATTGCTCATTGTCGAAATCGTGTCGCATGACACCAGCCTCGATGACCAACCAGTACTCGTCGTATCGGTGCTCGATGTGACCGCGCGTGAAACAGCGTTGGAGGCGTTGCGAAGCTCAGTTGCGTAACATGTCGTGAAACTGTCGTCTCAGATTTCGGTTGCGCTCGCGCTTACCGCGACGCTCTCGAACGTCGTCGCCGCTCAAAATTCGCCACCCGTCACCGCTGATAGGGTCCCGGAGGTCGCAGCGAATACCGCTGCCGATTCCGCGGAGATCTACAATTTGATTTCGGCCGGCAAACATCCGTCGATGACGTATGGGCAACTGAGCGATATCGTTGGTGACCTTCGCGCACTGTACGCATCGAACGGCTGGCAAACGCGCTGGGTGAAATCGACAACTGTTCCGGATAACATCACGCACGAACCGTCGCCGTCGGCAGTTGAACTCGTCACAGCAATCAATCTTGTTTCGCAGCGCGGATTGAATGCAATGGACTACGATGTTCAGCGCTTGCCGTCCCTCATGCTGCAATTGTCAACTCCCGAAGCACGCGCGCTGTACGACGTCGCGTTTTCGGCTAACGCCGTGAGATTGGTTCGCTCGCTGCACGAAGGGCGCTTGCGCCCCTCTGAGGCACACGCGGAACTGCGCATTCCGCGCCCGAAGTACGATGCCGCAAGTGTCGTAGGGCACATCGCCGACTCGGGCCGCGTCGATCACCTGCTCGACAACGAAGAGCCGCCGTTCATCCACTATTCGTTGCTCAAGAAATCGCTCGCGAAGTATCGAACCCTTCGCGGGGATTCGTCGATTATCAAACTCCCACTGTTTCCAAAAGGGAAAATCACCAAACCGGGCGATGAATACATGGGGCTGGGCAAGCTTCGCGCTTTGCTCACAGCACTTGGCGATTTGCCTCTCGCAAACTACGCACCGAACAAGGACACTACCGTTTTACTGGGCGACGTGTTGGAAGGAGTTCGACATTTTCAAAAAC
>JBDUAX010000349.1:0-4915 GCA_040004455.1 Gemmatimonadaceae bacterium | reverse complement strand
CAAGTTCGTCAACCGCCTTGATTTCGCGCTGAACGTCGGCCACGTAAAACAGCTGATCGTAGGTGCCACCGGGAAAATTGAGACCGAGCGTCGTGCGCACGACGCTGTGAGCGCCATCGCATCCGCAGATGTAGCTGGCGGTCGCTTCTTCAACGCTGCCGTCGGCGCGCTGCAACGCAGCATGCACTTCCGAACCACTATCGGTGAACGACAACAATTGCGTATTCCACTCAACGACCACGCCAAGATTCGCAAGTTTCTTTACGAGAAAGCGTTCGTGATCGTCTTGCGCATAGCATAGGGGAAACGGGAATGGACTCAGCCCGTCACCCAAGTCTGCAAAGCTTGCTGAGGCGACGTCATGGCTGCCGTTATCATCCTGCTCACGCAGGCGCGCGCGATTGACTCTCACTCCTTCGTTCACTATTTCATCGGCGAATCCAAACTGCTGATAGAATTCGAGAATGCGCGCTTGCACGACTATCGCGCGCGAGTGCTCGCCGGGACCGCTCGCAGCGCTGATTATTCGAAATTGCGTGCCGCGCCGCGCGAGACTGAGCGCGAGTACAAGGCCCGTTGGTCCAGCGCCGACGATGAGGATGGGTGTGGAAGGCATTTATTGAGATGAAGCGCGAGCAGACGAAGGAACTGCAGTATCATCGATAGTTATAGCCGGAAATCGCGAGCGCCAGCATTTATGGGCAATCAACGAACCAATGGTCGACGCACATTGCCAACTGCGTTTAGGTCTCCATAATTGAGCTGGCAGGATTTCAACTCAATCGAGGACGTGGATGAAGACCCGGCTATTGTCTCGCTCTTTGGTCGCCGCAGGGCTATTCGCTGCATGTGCGTTGAATGCGTTCGCTCAACCGCCCAAGGCGGCCGCCAAAACTACTATCAAGGCCACGGGCAAAGTGGCGACAGTGGCGCAACCCCAGCCAAGAACGCTGCCGCCAAGGGTGCCTCAAACAGCGATCACGTCAATCACGCGCAGCCAGCTTCCCGTGGCCCTGCGGGCGCAACTCGATAGCGGAAAGCTGACCAGAGTTTCGCCAACAAAAGGTGCGGAGACGGTCGCCAAGTCGGCCAACGTGCTTGCGATCCAACCGGGAGAAATTTTCGCGGCGCGAACAGGAAAATCACCGACGCTAAGAGGGCTCACTCCGGCGGTTCGACCGATAGGAACCGGAAGCACGCTTCCTGCACACAGCGATTCGGTTTTTGTGTTGCCGTTTACCTACATCGGTTTTGATAAAAGCGGTCGCACGCCTGCTTATCAACCGACGCTCACACCGCGCGGTGGCTTGCATTATGTGTCGGCGCAGAAATTATTTGCGGGGAGCTTCACGGTTGGACTTGAACTCACTGACGATCCGGGAGAGCAGCGTGATCTTGCAAAGGACGTCACGATGAGTTTTGGCGGCGACGCCGATTCAATTTCGCCGTCGAGTGTGTCGTTCAAGAGTGCCGGTGGCGCCGAAGCAACAGTGAATGTGTACATGCGTTTGCCCAAGGACTCGCTGCGCGTACTTATCATACCGAAATTCGACCCGCGAAATCCGGCCGAAATTTGGTTGGCGGTGCGTCCTACTCTCACGATTGAAACTCCACCGGCAACAATGCAGGGATTCGGTGTTGAATCCCGCTCGCTCAAAATTGGAACGCGCGGCGTTCAGCCCAAAGACTCATTTGAAGTCGCCGTGAGTTCAAGCGCAGGCGCCCTCAGCACAGACATCGTCCACGCCGGCCGCGCTGGCGGCAGCGTCACGTTGCGATCAAGTGGCGGATTGGGTAACGCCGAAGTGCTTGCCAGTGCGCCCGGTTTTGAAGATGCAGAAGCAACTATTGCATTCGTCTTTCCCTACCTGTTCGGCGGCGCGGCAGTACTTGGCGGAGCTCTTGGCGCCACCTGGGCGCAACTGCGTCAACGTCGTCGTCAATCGATGGCGTCAACTGCACGTCGGGTGACGGGCGCAATTATTGGTGCGATTCTCGCCACTGCCATCTACATCGGGCTCGCGGTGAACCTGCTGCTGGTTGGTGTAAGCGCACCGCTCGTAAACGAAATCGGTGTGTTCGCGTTTGCGGCGCTTGGTGGAATGTTCGGATTGAAGTTGCTTAACAAAACGGGCGCGTAGCGATTCCTACCTGGGCGCACGGTTCGCCATGCTGTTGGCAGTGCGCTGGTTCAACCACTCGACGAAATGCGGCGTCGTGGCGTCGTGGCGTGGTGGCGTTCGGCTCTTACCCCTTCGTCTTTGCAGTAATCACCACCTTGTAACCGTTTTCAGCATTCAAATTCACAAGTGCAACAAACGCCCGCCCCTGATACATGCCTGTTGTTCCCGACTGCGACACTGACGAAACTTCCCACCCTGCCGGGAGCAATATCGTGTTGCGCAATCCCTTCATTTGGCGGCTGAAACGCAATTCACCGTTCACCACGGCGTAACCCGCGTCGGTCAAGGTCCCGTTCACGCGGAGATGCGCGCTCTGCTTGTCGTTTTCAATGGGAACGTCGAGCTTGACCATGGTGGCGTTGCCCTGCTTGGACGTTGTCAGCGGTTTCGCAGTATCCAAATCGATCACAGTGGCGTTCGTGAGCGGCGCGTACGACATCAACTCAACGGAGAGTTTGCCACCCTTCCGAAAATCACTGTACGTTTGCTCTACCTTCACATTGTGTGTGGCCGGGTCATCCAAATCGTACAACGTTTTCACGTCGTCGAAAAACATGTCGGTGAACCTGGTTGGCGTAAACGTTGTGGCCGTTTTGCGTGCGTGAATGACAAACGGATTGCTCAAGCCGCTCGGGTTAGCAAAATGTAATTCCAAACGACCGTCCGACGTTGTGCTCATTTGTGCGGCAATGCTTGACGACAAAAAACTGTATCCCTTTGGCAAAATCACACCGAGGCGATAGCCGCTCAAGCTGCGCGTCCACGAAATGTCGCCAGGCTGAATGTTGAATTGCGTGTTGGCTTCGCTGTATGTCACGTACGTGCGTGAATCCTTGTACGTCTTGTAAATCAACACACGCCCAATTCCGCCATTGGGAACCGGCGCGGTAAACTGCGCGTGAATGGCGTGATTGTCGCCGTCGACTGTGTACGTAAATGGCAACGGCTTCCCGGTGCGCGGGTCGTACACTTCAACATCTGTACCTTCGCTGCCGCCGCGTGTCGCGTTTACCAATTCGGTAGCACCAGCGCGTGCTTCTTCGGTAAAAAAGCGAATGCGGAATTGATCAGAGCCGGGTTCAAGCAGCGCGTATTCTGTGTACGCCTCTTGCGAGAACAAGCGCTGATTGCGACCGGTTGGTTTGAGTGAGCCGTCGGCGTTTTCTCCACCGGGAAACGGACTGTTCGCGCGTTGCGCAGTTAGCGCACATGGTGCGATTGAGAATGCGACAATCGATGCGATGGCAAAGGCGCGAAAACTGAGCGTTGGAAAGCGGAGCATGTGCGGTCCGGTGGTGATGGAGTCGAGCTTAGCTAAGCAAGGTTTCACAGCACCAAGAACCTACGCTTCAAGCCGTTGAGGGCAATAGCGTCGACCTCCGAATGCGCCCACTCGGCCAATTGCGCAGCTGAATTGATGTTCCATCTAGCAGGCTACGAAGAGTACACCGAAGATCGTTCGCACCAGGTTGCTAAGCAACGAACACATTTGGTAACAGATTTTCAGCGTCATGGCTGTATGGTTGGCCAAGGCTTCCTTGCTATCCTCGCGCCGAGTGGTCTATGATATGGTTATGCCCGCAATCGTTGCGAACAACTGGACCGTTGAAATGCTCGACGCGCTGCCCGATGACGGCCAGCGCTATGAAATCATTGACGGTGAGTTGTTTGTGACGCCGTCACCCGGGGAAGCGCATCAGGATGTGGCCGGTCAGTTATTTGCTCGACTGATCCTGTATATCAACGGGACGGGATTCGGCAAGTCCATGATCTCACCATCCGACGTCCGTCGCGGAGATCGCAAGCGCAATCGCGTTCAACCGGACGTGTACGTTGTGCGCGTAACAAACGGAAAGCGTCCAACGTATCCGTACGATCTGCACGACCTGCTGCTCGCAGTTGAGGTATCATCGCCAAGCAATGCGTTCCTGGACTACCAAGTTAAGCGCGACTTATATCTGCGCGAAAATGTTGGCGAGTATTGGATCTTTAACCCAGAAGCGCGCAATGTCTCACGCTGGCGCGGCACTGACGATCCGGGTGAAGTGCTAAGCAAAGAACTTCGTTGGCATCCCGAAGGCATGGCAACGGAGTTCACGCTCAACCTTCCGGAATTCTTCGCAAAGGCGCGACTGTACGCTTCTGAATAGAACCTCACACCGAACGGGCACCGCTGCCTAATTCGGCGCCCGAACCCCCTTGCCACCATAGTTCCGATCGCCGCCAATGACCGGTCCGTTCACACCGACGCCGTAATCGTTGTTGATCGTCGACACGAATTGTCGAATGCTTCCCGTAAACGGCGTCGTGCGCGCCTTTTGTCCAAAGGGGTCGGAATACCAAACGGCCGGTCCGTCTGAATTGCTCACAACGTTGTCGTTGATGTCGATCTGTCGGTGCACTCCATTGAAACTCGACAGCGCATCGTCATAGTCGAGGGCCACGAGCGCGCCTGCAACCGTAGTGGTCATACCACTGCACTCGTTGCTGCGCACTTTCAAATCACCCGACGTTATCGCGCACAACGCCACTGGACGACCCACCACGCCAACAACTGCCGGATCGTAATAGCGACTAGGCCTGAACACCTGAAAGTACGGATTGAAGAACGCGATACGCTTGCCATCGGCCGTTCTGACCTCGTTCGACGTTTCCCAGCTCTCGTGCAAATTGTTGAAATCCGTTTGCTGCCCTGACGAAACGAGAACGCGCGGCAACAAACAACTCGCATC
>JBDUAX010000348.1:0-4915 GCA_040004455.1 Gemmatimonadaceae bacterium | reverse complement strand
AGTTACTCGGCGGTATGAGTGCGCGCACTCGTTGGAGTTCGCGGCGTGCTTCGGGCGCCATTGCGCTATCTGAAAAATCAACCAGCATTGCTTCCAGTTGCGCAGTGGCGCCTTTGTAATCTCCCGAACGAACCAGCGAATGCGCCCACGCCATGGAGGCCTCCGGCGCTTCCGGGCTCTTCGGAAAATCAGCGCGAATGCGCTTCCACAAAACAAGAGCGCGATCGAACGCCGCCTTTTGGTTGCGCGCTTCTTCAATGCGCGCCGCCGCAGCCAGAAACGCTGGCGCCGCGTCTCCCATTGAGTCGGCCAGCGTCACAAACTGCGCAACAGCTCTCGAAGTGTCGCGTTTGGCCAACGACAAATAGGCAGCGCCAAGCGCTGGGCTCGAAGTCACACGCGTGCGCGCCAGCACGGTCATTACTTCAATCTGATTTCCGCGACGCGCGTCAACCCGCACGAGGCGCTTGCGTGCAGTTGCGAGATCACCGCTGTACAACGCCATCCATCCAACGGTCTCGTCGTCATCAAGCAGGTCGGCACTCTTCGCAGCAGCACGTGCCTGCTCGAGGTTTCCAGTGCGAAGCCACGCATCCACCAACGGCTTCATCATGTCAGCGCGCATACCCGCATCAATGAACTGTGCGTTGTCATCGATTCGCTTTTGCGCCTCGGCCGGCCGGCCGAGTTCACCGAGCGCCGCAACTTCAATTGGCAGGAATGCTTTCGCAATTGCAGCGCCGCTGCGATTACTCGAACCGCGCGCGACCAGCGCCAACGCGCCCTCCGCGTCGCCAGTGCGCAGCGCAGCGCGCGCTGAACGCTGTACCGCCTCCATGTCGCCGCGCTTCTCCATTACTGCGGTCCAAACTTCGCGGGCAAGAGGCCAGTTGTCATTGACTTCGAGTCGCTCACCAAACACGCGCCACGTTGCAATGGTTGAATCATCAACGGTCAGCGTCGACAACGCCGCCCACGCGCGACGCGGCTCGGTCCATGCGAGTTCCAGGTTCGACAACAATCGACGCGGCGCGATCATCACTGGAGGCGCACTCAAAATGGCGCGAACGCTATCGCGCATCGCTGCCGGCGTCCGCTGTAACGCAAACAGAGCCGCCGTTTCCATCCACGGCTGTTCAGTCACTGCAATGCGATACGCAACAGCCGCCGGTTGCCAACGTTCCAGCGCGATGTTGAGCTGGCCAACTTCACCACTCAACTCCCGTCCATTGCCAAGTAGGCGAGCGGCTTCGGTGAGTATGGTGTCGGCCGCTTTGGCTCGACCAATTCCCAAAAGCAATCGGGCGTATTCACGATACGGCGCAGCATCCGTTGGGTTCGCGCGGCGCCAGTCGGTGAAAGCGATGCGCGCGGCCTCGTCCTGCGACGACGCAACGAGCGCACGCAATTGAATTCCGCGTGCTACAGGATCGGTTCGACGAATCAGCAACACGCGCTGCACCACAGGAATGACCGAATCGCGCAAACCGGCTTCGGCCCAGACGCGTTCGAGGCCAAGCAGCGCCATATCGGCTTGATCGCCATCGCTTGTTTGTCCGTTCAGCGCACGCGCCAGCACTATTCGATAGTTCGCGGCAGCAGCTTTCAGATCGTGACGATCCTCGGCCATCATTGCGCGCGCAAGTGGGTCCGCGGTGTCCGGCACAGCGGCTTTCGCCTGTGCGCGCGCAACCGAAGGAATTGCTATTGCGAGGATGAATCCCGCAATGACGACTGTCCTCATCCTTTCGAATTCAGTCGGCGGAAATACTCGAGCACCAATCGACGTTCTTCGGGGCCGAGACCACGCAAATCGTTCCAGGTAGGCGCGGTAAACTTGTTCGCCGCCTTTCCTGATTGCACGCCATCGGCTGGTGCTTTCGTAAGTGATTGATCACCAGATTTCGCTTCGCGCGGTCCCTCATCGTCCTTCTCGTCGTTCTCAAGGAAGCGACCGGCATCAAGCAAACGGCGATACAATTGCTGCTGTCGCGCTGCAACTGATGGATCGGCCGCACCACGCTGCTCCATGGCCTGCGCAACCTGCTGCGCTTCTTTGGCGAGGGCATCGGTTTTGCCCGATGCATCAGCGTCGGAAACATCCTGCAACGTCTTTGCAACGTCGCGTTGTTGCTTCGCCAATTGGCGCGCCTGTTGTTGCGCTTGTTGTCCCTGCGCACCACCCGGCAACAGGTTGAGTCCCTGCATTTGGCCGTTCAAATTTCCTTGCTGCTGCGCAAGTTGCTTGAGTTGTTCCATCATTTCCGTAAAACCCGACGCGGAGTTGGCCGAGTTTACTTTCTCGCGATCGCGCACGAGTGAACTGAGCGCTTGATTGAGCGCTTCAGATGCGTCCTTCATCGCGTTCTGTGATTGCTGCGAGCCACCGTTCGATTGCGACTGCCCCATTGCCTGCGTAGCTTGCTCGGCGCGCTTCTCAGCGTCGGCCATCGCTTTTTGCGAACGCTGCGACAACAATGATGAACTGCGTCCCGCCTTTTCCAGACGTTCTTGTGCTTGCTTCACTCCTTGCTGAATTGCGCCTTGTTCAGATTGCATGCTTTGTGCATTTGCGCCCTGTTGCTTGGCGCGCTGCTCAAGCGATTGCTGCTGTTTGGCCAACTGCATCGTTTCGTTAATCGATTGATCGAGCTGCTGCGACAAGTCCTGCTTCCACGCCTCAACCTGGGCTTCGCGAGCGTCAGCTAGTTGTTGCGCTGCTTTGTCCATCGCGTCAGCGGCCTTTTGTGCGTCACTTCCGGCTTGCTGTTGCCCGCCCTGCTGTCCGCCCTGCTGTCCGCCTTGTTGTTGTCCACCGGATTGCTGGCCACTCTGCTGCTGTCCTGATTGACCGCTCTTCTGGCCCGCCTGTTGTCCTGACTGTTGTTGGCCACCGGTTTTTTCTGCGCCCGATTTTTCCTTGGCCGACTGATCGCTCTTCGCTTTGCCGGCATCATCGGACTTCGACGCTTGTGATTGAATCGCTTGCAGCGCCTTCATCATCGCCTCGTCTTGCGCCTGTTGATCCTTACTCTTGTCCCCCGATTTGCCGTCTTGCGAGTTGTTCGGTTGGTCCTTCGGTGCGTTCCTGGCCGCGTTCTGCATATTTTCCGCGGCCTGCCGAACATTCGGTTCTGCTTCGCGCGTTTTTTCTGCACCGGGTTTGGCACCCGCTTTCTCTAGTTGCTTCGCGAGTTGATCGACTTCCTTCTGTAGTTCGCGAGAACGGCGAGCAAGATCTTCGGGATCGCCATCACCGGGACGCGGCTGCGATGCCTTGTCGCTGCCGTTTTTGTCGGTGGAGTTTTTGTCCGAGGCGTTCTTGTCGCTGGTTGATTGATTCGCCGAGTTCTTGTTGGCGGACTTGTTGTCCCCCGCCTGCTGCTTGCCGGCGTCTTGTTTCGACTGGCTCTGCTTGCCATTCAATTTGTCGGCGAGTTGTTGCTGCGCACGCGCGAGATCGCTCGCTTCGTCGCGGAGCGTTTGCATATTCCCTTCCATCGCCGCCCGCTTCAACATTTCCGCGCTCTTCTCCAATTGCTCACGCATCTGCTGCTGCTGTGCGGCAAGCTGCTCCATCGACTGCTGCGCGTCGGTGCCACTCAAGCGCTCCGTCGCTTTGTCCAGATTCTGCAATTGCTTTTGCATTTCCGGGGTCATCGCATCGCGCAACATTTTCTGCACATCTTTCATGCGATTTGAAAGGGCGGTATCCAACGCGCCTGCATCTTTCAATCGCTGTTCGAGTTCCTTCGCACTCGAACGCATTGAATCGAGCTTCGCCGTCAAATCGCGCTGATCGCGCGCAACCTGTTTTGCACGCTCGGCCGCCGCAAACGACATCGTTCCTTCCTTCGTCTTCGAGCCTTCCGATTTCGTTTCACCGGACGACTTGTCTCCCTGCGAATTCCCGCCCGACTTCAAATCGCGCGCCTTCGATGCTTCCGATGTTGACTGCTGTAATTTCTTTTCCGCAGTCGCAAGTCGCTGCGCTTGTGCAGCAAGTGAATCGCCCAACGAACGCGCCATGGTGCGCTGTTCGGTCAACGAAGGCACGCGGAGCACGAGTTCAGCGCTTTGTCCTTCCTGCTTCCACAACGAATTGTCGATTGCCGTTGCAATAAGATGAAGGCGATCTCCCGGCTCAAGTGCGCGATCACCCAACGGCAGCCCGCCCTGTCCGCCCCAAATAGGACTCCCTGGTTGCGCAACCAAAAGCTGTTCGCGCTTCGGTTCGCTGCCGCGCGTCATCCGGCCAACATCAGCAGCGGGTTCGCGCCAGATTGTGAGCATCACCCGCGCAACGCCGTGATCATCGCTGGCCTGAAATGCGAGTGGCAACGTTCCGCTTGAACCAATCGCCGTATCGGATCGCGGCGAAAGTATTGTCACCTGCGGAATCGCATCGGGCGCAACAACGAGTGCGAAATCTTCCGGCACTTCAGGCTGCATGTTCGACGTCGACGCGTTGTCAGCATGTGAGGGATCGCCATGCGAAGTCGTGCTCGCCAGCCAACGCCAGGTTCCGTCGTGATCGGCACTCAGATGTCCGCGCACCTGCGTGCTGTCGCCAGATACCGTGAAGCGAATTGTGTCTTGGCCGTTGGTCAGCAGTGCGTCGCGCGCGCCACCGTGCAGCGTTGCCACGATTCCCAACTGTGTACCACGCGGAACGCGCAACGGTGAAATTGCTTCCAACGTTTCATTGGTACGTGCGAGATACTCCGGGTACGTCGCTTGCAATGACACATCGCCAACCCAACCGCGATCGCCAATTGAGAGTGTTACTTCGGCGTCCGGAGCGCGACCATCTGCCGCGCGCAATGAAATCGGTGCACGAATTGGTCCGAGCGCAATACGCGCTTGCCCCGTTCTTGCATCGACAAGCAGGGTCGTGTCGGTCCACGCTTCTCCC
>JBDUAX010000347.1:0-4923 GCA_040004455.1 Gemmatimonadaceae bacterium | reverse complement strand
ATGATGGCGATTTCGTTTACCAAACCGATGTTCACCGCACGGAAAGTGTTTTCCAAAAGTTTGACAAGTTCGGCCGCTTCGGTGGACTTCACTGGCACCACGGTGTCGATACAGCTCTGATAGAGCGCCGAACAAACGGTGACACAGGCCGGAGTAATACCGCCGACAACCTTCGGCGTGTTCTTCGTGTGATACACGGGATTACCTGGATCGACCCGCTCCGGGCTGAACCCAACGAACACGTCGACACCGACCGTGAGACCTTTGGCTTCGAGGCGCGGCTGCAGCAGTTCACGCGTCGTGCCCGGATACGTGGTGCTCTCGAGTACTACACACAACCCCGGATGCGCCTGTCGCGCCACAGCGTCAGCTGATGCCAGCACGTACGCCATGTCTGGGTCGCGGGTTTTATCCAGCGGCGTTGGAACGGCAATTGAAATCGCATCGCATTCCTTGAGACGCGCTTCAACGGCGGTAGCCGTGAACAATCCGGCATTGACCATTGCTTGTACTTCTGACGAGGGCACGTCCTGAATGTGCGATTCGCCACCCATCAGCATGTCTACGACACGTTGACTGACATCATACCCGATGACGCGAAACCCCGCCTTCGCAAATTCCATCGCTAACGGCAATCCCACGTAGCCAAGTCCGATAATTCCGACAACGGCGGACCGATCGTTGATCTTGGCGAGCAGTTGTTGCTGCATTACTTAATCTCCACCTGCGAAAGGGTTTCGTTCAACGGCCAAAGAACGAGCGCACAGCGCTGACTACTTCATCGAGTTGTCCGCTGGTCAGTTCGGGGAACACAGGCAGCGACAACACTTCTCTGGACGCGCGTTCTGATTCGGGGAACTGTCCTTCACGATATCCGAGGTACGCAAAACATTGCTGCAGATGCAAAGGCAGCGGATAGTATACCGAATTTCCGACGCCCAGCGTTTTCAGATGCGCTTGCAACGCTTCGCGCTTCTCTACCCGAATGGTGTATTGATTGTAAATCGACGTATTGGCTGGATCCACGTACGGCGTGGTGACCTCGCCAATATCGGCAAATGCCGCGTCATAGAACGCCGCGTTCTTTCGGCGTCCCGCACTCCACGCTTCCAGATGCGGAAGTTTCGCCAAAAGCACCGCCGCCTGCAGCGTGTCGAGACGGCTGTTGTAGCCGACGATTTCGTGATAGTACGTTTTGCGGCTACCGTGCGTACGCAACTTCATCAACACGTCGCCGAGGTGATCATCTTGTGCGACCATCATGCCACCGTCGCCGTATCCACCGAGATTTTTCGACGGGAAAAAACTGAACGTACCAATCGTTGCTGCTTCACCAGCTTTCACCTGCCGGCCGTCGATCAAACGCGATGCACCGATTGTCTGCGCGGCGTCTTCGATCACCGGCACGCCCTTCGCGGCCTTGATAACCAGTTCAATTGATGACATTTGACCGAACAGATCCACCGAAACAACTGCTTTCGTCGTCGAATTGACGGCCGCGCCAACCGCGTCGGGCGAAATATTGAACGTCTTTGGGTCGATATCGACAAACACTGGACGTGCGCCGGCATTGTGCACTGCACCGGCCGTCGCAAAGAACGTGAACGGTGTCGTCACCACTTCATCACCGCTCCTGACGTCGAGCGCGCGAAGGGCCAGTAACAGTGCGTCCGTTCCGTTCGCACAGCCGATTGCGTACTTCGTATTCGACATCGCGCCAATCGCCTGCTCGAGCGCCAAAACGGGCTCGCCAAGGATGAACGTTTGTTGATCAACGACCGCCATCATTGCCTTCACGACATCGTCGCGAATGGTGGCATGTTGAGCCTTCAGATCGAGCAGTGGTACAGACATTGGATTCGTAGGTGTTCTGTAGTGGGAAAGCGGTAAGTCTCGACAGTTACGAACTGGTGCGCAACGGCAACGGCACGTCGCGCCCGGTTCGGGCCGACTCGTACATGCCGAGAATGAGCTCGGGCGATTTGCGCCCCGCACGACCATCCGTGTCAGGGCCAGCTGCTCCCCGTAGGACGGCCAAGACGTGCCGATAGTAAGCTTCGTGGCCAAATCCGTAGTTCATGGGCGGGTTGGGCCTGGCCTGCTCGACGAGCTTGTCGTCTTCGTCGTAGTCGGCAAAGCTCCAATGCTCCACCTTGTTCACGGCCGTGCCGCCAATTTTGACGGTTCCAGCATCCCTTTGAATGGTGATTGATCCTTCGAGGTTTTTCGGGAACGTCAGCATGGTGACTTCGATCGTTGCGCGATTGCGACTAATGCGTCCGCAACCAACGTGTGCAACGCGAACATTGCGCGACCAAAGCACTGCAGTGTCGCTCATGCATGCTCCTGGATGCGCGTTACCACGTCACCATCACGCAGGTAGTGCGCTCCTGTACCGGTGCAGCGCAAACGTTCTTTCGATGGAGAAGCTGAATCGGCACCCATTGATTCCATTCGGAATCCGTCTTCCGACATCCAGCCGACTCGTTTCGCAGGCACACCAACCATCAGCGCATACGAAGGAACGTCGCGATTCACCACGGCACCTGCACCGATAAACGCAAACGCACCGATGGTCGTACCACAAACAATTGTCGCGTTGGCTCCAATGCTCGCACCACGCTGAACCAATGTCGGACGATATTCGTCTTTACGCGAAACAGCGCTGCGCGGATTGTAGACATTCGTAAACACCATGCTGGGACCGCAGAAGACGTCGTCCTCGAGCACCACACCTTCATAGACCGACACGTTGTTCTGCACACGAACGTTGTTACCGATTCGCACCTTGTTCATCACCACCACATTCTGTCCAAGCGAGCAACGCTCGCCAATGACCGCGCCGCTTACGATATGGCTGAAATGCCAAATGCGCGTATTCGCGCCAATCTGCACGCCGTCATCGACATAGGCACTCTCGTGCACGCGCGCACCTTCGGCGAGTATCGCCCCCGCACCCACGTTGCCTTGCCCGGCCGTTCCAATCATGCCCTTCGGGACGTTGCTCATGAGACCTCCGCCTGGTGATGTCCGCGATCCGCTCGTAGCAGCTTGTGCCATTCCTGCAGCGAGCGCACGCTCGGCTCGCTCTTTCGGCGTGCCGTAATCGCATCACACGCCGCGTTCGCCGCACTCAACGTGGTCGTGTACGAAACGTGATTGGCAATGGCAGTCTGACGTAACAATTCGTCGTCATGCTGTGCTTCTTTTCCAAGTGGCGTATTGATCAGCAACTTCACCGCGCCGTTTACAATCAGGTCCACGCAATGCGGACGACCTTCACGCACCTTGAGAACGCTTTCCGCCGGCACGCCGTGCTGATTGAGATACGCCGCCGTTCCGGACGTTGCATACACCTTGAAGCCAAGTTCGTGAAAACGGAGCGCAAGTCTGCTCGCATCCCCTTTGTCGTCGTCATTCACCGTAACGAGAATTGCGCCCGCATCTGGTAATGCATTGTCGGCGGCCAACTGCGACTTGAGAAACGCAACGCCAAAGTCGTCGGCAATTCCCATCACTTCACCGGTCGAACGCATTTCCGGACCAAGGACCGGATCGAACTCCCTGAACTTGTTGAACGGAAACACTGCTTCCTTCACGCTGACGTACGGGGGAACTATTTCTTCGGTGAATCCAACCTGCGCCAATGTCTCACCCAGCATGAGTCGCGCGGCCAACGAAGCCAATGGCAAACCGATTGCCTTCGAAACGAATGGCACGGTGCGCGACGCGCGCGGATTAACTTCGATGACATACACCTGACCGTCTTTGTAGGCGTATTGCACGTTGATCAAACCAACAACACCGAGTGCTTTCGCAAACGCCACGGTGTGATTCTTCATTTGTTGAACAGCAGCGGGCGGAATGAGATACGACGGCAACACACACGCGGAATCGCCAGAGTGAATTCCGGCGCTTTCGATATGCTCCATCACCGCGCCAATCACGACATCCGTGCCGTCCGATAGAGCATCGCAGTCGGCCTCGAACGCATCTTCAAGAAAACGATCAACCAGCACCGGACGCTCTTCACTCACGCGTGCAGCACGTTCGAAATATCCGCGCAGTGAATCGGCGTCGTGAACGATTTCCATTGCACGACCACCCAGCACGTACGACGGGCGCACGAGTACGGGATAACCGATGCCGTCCGCAATCGTGACCGCTTCGTCAACACTTGTAGCAGTTCCGTTTTCCGGTTGCTTTACACCAAGTTCACGCGCGAGCTTGTCGAAACGGCGGCGATCTTCGGCGATGTCAATGGAATCGGGCGATGTTCCGAGGATGCGAACACCAGCTGCTTCCAGCGCGCGCGTAAGCTTGAGCGGGGTTTGACCACCCAGCTGCACAATCACGCCGATGGGATTCTCCTTCCGCACGATTTCCAGGACGTCTTCAAGCGTTAACGGCTCGAAGTACAACTTGTCCGAAATATCAAAGTCGGTGGAAACGGTTTCGGGATTCGAATTCACCATGATGGTTTCGTATCCCTGATCGCGCAGTGCCAACGCAGCGCGCACGCAGCAATAGTCGAACTCAACGCCCTGACCAATGCGATTTGGCCCTGAGCCGAGGATGACAACTTTTTTTCGATCAGTAGGTGGCGCTTCGCTTTCTTCGTCGTAGCTGCCATATAAATATGGCGTGGCCGACGGAAACTCACCGGCGCAGGTGTCTACCATTTTATATGCTGGAATCACGTTCAACGACCAACGATGCGCGCGCACCTGTTGTTCGGTTTCGTTACGCAACTTTGCCAGCTGACGGTCAGAAAATCCAAGTCGTTTAATGCGACGCATTTCTTCAACGCCAACTGAAGGCAGTGCCACATACCATCGCTCGGCCTCAACCAGTTCCTGCAGTTGATCGAGAAACCAGGGGTCAATTGCTGTGAGTTCGTGCAGTTCCTTCGTCGTCATTCCC
>JBDUAX010000041.1:0-16742 GCA_040004455.1 Gemmatimonadaceae bacterium | reverse complement strand
CTTCCCCAGGCCCCGAACGCCGACCGGCCTCCCGCGGGCCTCTGAGTGCCGCCGCGCCGGCTGCGCCCTGCGCAGCGCGGCGGCGGTAACGGCACGAAGCAGACCGCGCGGAGGTCCCGGTCCAGTTCGGGGCCCCCGCGCGGATGTCAAATCGGAAATTCTGTATTCTGAATTCTATTTCTTGACGTAACGCTTGAGCGCCTTGTCGCCAACCTCTGCACCGTAGATGTTGCCACGCGCATCAACCGCGACACCTTCGGCGGAAGATGTTGAGGGTGGTTTGACAGCAGGGTCTGGAATGAAGGCGATCACTTTGCCATCTCTTACACTGCCAATGCGGATACCGCGTTTCCATTCGCCGTGTGGAGGATTTACCGAACCACTCTCGGAATCGGCGACATACATCATGTCATTCTTGTCGATGAAAATTCCGCTTGGACGTGAGAATTGCGTCCAGCTGTCGAGCAGCTTGCCGTCCTGCGAATAAATCTGAATGCGATTGTTGCCGCGATCACCGATAAACAAGCGTCCTTTTGAATCCATTGCGAATGCGTGCGGCTGATCGAACTGCATTGGGCCAGTTCCTTTTTTGTCCCCCCACTTCGCAATCAACTTGCCGGTTTTGTCGAATTTGAGAATGCGCGCAGTCGATGAATCGGTGCTGGCGTGTCCTTCGCAAACATAGATTTCGCCATTTGGCGCAACGAGAATGTCGTTGGGTTGATAGAAGAATTCAGCATCCTTTCCGCCACCTGCTTTGCCCATCGTCATCAACAGTTCGCCTTTCGGCGAGAACTTGAAGATTTGATGACCGATTAATTTTGCAGGCGCTGGCGGAGGTGGAGCGTCGGCCGCGGCACCGCGCGCACGACGCGGCAAATTGTCCTGACCATCGGTCACCCAGATATTGCCCTCCTTATCAACGTGAATGCCGTGCGGAAATACCATCAAACCGGCACCGAATGACGCCACCATTTTCCCGGTGGAGTCGAATTTCATGACAGTTGGAAGCGTTGAATTCAAGCACGAGTTCGCGCCGCAGCGTTCAGCAACCCAGATACTTGTTCCGTCTTTGTCGATGTCGACTGCGCTCGTGGATCCCCATGTGCGACCGTCGGGCATTTTCGCCCACCCTTCAATTGTCTGATAGGGATTTGGCGCGTCGTTGGTTGGGCCAGGTTGTTGCCTGAACGCCTGCCACGCTTGCCACGCCGCCAGTCTTGTTTCCGGTGTTGATTCCGGATTGAAAGGATTTGGATAGACGTGCCTATCTGCTTGGGCGCTTGCTACCGATGCAATCACCGCGCACATCGCGAAAATACTCAGGGCACTGCGCTTCATAGTTCTTCCTCGTCGCCCGGCTTCGGCGGAGCGGGTGGCTCGTACTCTTCCGTTGGCATCTTGAATGCCTTGATCAATGCGGGATCTCCGTCGATGCCCATCACTCGTTGCGCGATGTATTCGCCAACAATCGGACTGAACTTGAAACCTTCCGCCTGACCAACACCCGCAATCCACGCATTCAGCAAATTCGGTACGTGATCGATGATGAAATCTCTATTTACGCTCGATTCGTAGTGACAGGAACGCGTTTCAAGCAACGGTGCTTTCGCGAGCGCGGGAAAACGTTGCTCGACAAAGCGGCGAGTTCCTTCGAGTCGTTCGGCGGAAGCCCAACGCGTGCTCAGATCAGGATCTGTGAGTGTTGGATCGGCCGGCGTTGTAGACGCGCCCGCATTACCGCGGCCACCGGCTCCCCCCGGGCCAGCTGCAGCTCCACCTGCGGCAGCACCTGCAGTACCGCCACGACCACCCGTCCCTGCCGCACCACCAGCGCCCGCAGTATTGGCACCAGCACCTGCACCTCCGGCTACCGTTGGCGCACCTGGCACGGCACCAGTTGCACCAGGCGCGGCCGGCGGCGTCGCAGCAACACCACCACGTACGCGGAATCCGCGACTATCCACCGGCAACACGGGCCAACCAGTGACTCCGGGAAAATTGAAGCTCGGCAAATTCGGATACGTGAATCGCGAATCACCAACGGGCGTTCCGTAATACATCACATAGCCCAACGGCACGCGCATTCTGTTTTCCATCAGCTGCGGAAACATTTTGCGTAGCCATGGGCCGCAGCAAAACACATACTGATCGCCGCGTATAACGGTGCCGTCGTCCAGAATGACTCCATCGAGTTTGCCATTCACGATTGGACCAAGGTGCACGCGCCCCAACACAAACTTCGCGCCCATCTTCTGACCAATTGCGGCAACCGCCTGCGTCGATGCACGCGCACGCACAACACCGGCATCCGGTTCAGTAATCGCAATCGTGATGTCGTCCGATTTGATCTGCGGCCAGCGTTTGCGACACTCCGCGCCGTCAATCACTTCATGCTTCACGCCATCTTTCGCCCACTGCTCGCGCGACAATTTCAGAAATGGTTCATCGGCGACGCGCATGATGACATCACCGGTCGTCATGAAAAATCGTGTCTTGAAAACCGGCGCCCATTCTTTGTCGAATTCAGTCCAACGCACAATTGACGCGCGCGCCCAACGTGACCATTGCTGCACGGTCGTGCGATCGCCGTATGACGAACGAACACCACGGGTTTCATCACCGCTCGTTGAGCGCGAATTGCCCGCACCGTATTGATCGATGTGTGTTACGCGGACGCCACGCTGCCGCAGATGATACGTCGTCCAACTCCCCCAGGCGCCTGCCCCAACGACCACGACGTGCCCCACGTCACCGCCACTGGGCTTGGCCTTGCTGGTCAGGCCGGCTACGGGAGTGAATGCGGGCACAGACGCGCATCCGGCCGCGAGCAAGGCGCTGGTGCCAACGCTCGCAATTTTCAGGAAATCGCGCCGATGGAGCGCGTTCACGTCCAGTTCCCCTGGTGAGGAGATCGAGTCCGCCAAGTCCAAGTCGGGATCTGCGCCGGGCAGTTTGTCTGACACGTTTGTTGTGTAAGTTTGAATTACGTTTGAAAACGGTTTCAAGGTTCGCGCGAAGATGCCCTCGTTTACGTCAGTCCGCAATTGGACCACCGGTGTAAAAGAGGGCGTTCTCGTGTGCGGACCCCATTCCGCCCCTGCCCCTTACGCTTCGAATTCGAGCCCCTGCCAACAGATGCGCGCATCACGCACCCGGTCCGTTCTCTTTTCGATTGTCTCCGGCTTCGCCCTCACTATTTCAACAAAGGCCGACGCCCAGACCGACAGCCTCGCTGCAACTACGATCAATGATGATCAGATGAAGCGCGGCTTTACAGTCTTCAACAAGGTGTGTCTGGAGTGTCACACGAAGTCCGACATCACCGGTGCCGATTTCAAGATCAAATGGACTACGCGCCCGGTGTTCGACTTGTTCAATGTGATTCACACCACGATGCCGGACAACGCGCCGGGCACGCTTTCGATTGATCAATATCTCGATGTTGTGGCGTATCTGTTGCGCGTAAACGGCGCGCCGGGTGGTGGCGCAGCAATCGCTGCTGGCGACACGCTCAATCTCAAGAAACTCAAAATCGAAATCGTTGTTCCGGCGCCGAGTATCGACTCACTACTCAACGCGGACACAACAAAAGTAAAAACGGACACGACCAAAGCAAAAACAGACACACTGAAATTGAAAATTGCCTCAACACACCCAAAGCGCGTTGAGGCAATCATGACACGTCCGTTTCGCGCGCACTAACATGTGTCACCTCTCCGCCCCTCCATCCCAATAACAATGCGTCATTCAATTCGATTTGCGTTTGCTTGCGCCGCAACGCTTGTGCTGCCCTCCGCACTTTCGGCGCAGGCTGGAACGCGTACCCCAGTCGTCCCGACTGGTCAAAATGTGACGGCAACGCTCACGCCGGGAATTAAAACCGGAAATCTCGTGTTCGCGTCAGGACAGCTCGGCATGAGCAAAGATAAGCCCGATTCGACGATTGGTGGTCAGACAAAACTTGCATTGGAAAACGTGCAGAAAGTTTTCGAAGCTGGCGGAACGACCATGGCGAACGCGGTCAAGTGTACCGTGTTTCTGGTTGATCTCAAGGACTTCGCGGGAATGAATGCTGCATACAAGGAGGCGTTCCCGACATCGCCACCCGCGCGTTCGACGGTTGTTGTTGCGGCGCTCGTTTCGCCGGGCGCGAAGATCGAGGTGGAGTGTATCGCGGCAATCACCAAGTAACTGCAACAGCGAAACGCGGATAAACTGCAGACGCGGATTGCTCCGAGCGGGGGGCGACATCTACGCGATTTTTGAATACCGCAACGGCTTACTGCTTACTGCTTACTGCTTACTGCGAGACGCGGATCCTGCGGATTACGCGGATCTCGCGGATCTCGCGGATTAACTGCAAACTGAAAAAATGAAAAACGTGACACGGATTCCAACGGGTTCCGTGTCCTGCTTTTTTCGTTTTGCCCTAAGCGCGTGTGCAATGTGGAGTTCGAGGCGTGCGTTCGGTTGAACAAAAACAACGAAATCTCAAATGTGAAATCGGAGTTGTTTCGGCCGCTCCGTCACGAATCCGCGAATTCCGCGAAATCCGCCAGATCCGCGTTTCGCTGTTGCAGTGCCCCCGCCTACTTCTGCACCGCCCCAGCCGCTCCCGCACGCCGCGGATCGGCACCTGCCGTGACAGTCTTCCCGTCGATTGAGACAGCTGCGCCATACCCCTCGCGCAACTCACCGCGCAGTGAAACGAACGTGATGTCGTAACCCATTGCGCGAATCTTCTTGATCACGTCTGGCGAGAATCCGTCTTCGAGCTGAATGTTGTACGGCGGCGATGCCGGTGCACCACCCGTGCCCCCTGTACCGCCTGCACCTCCACGGCCCCCGCCCCCGCCCCCGAACCCGCCGCCCGGAAGAAAACGCGGAAGCTCCAGCGCCTGTTGCGGATTCAATCCAAAGTCCAAAGCACCAATCAGGGACTGATACACCGCCGACGTAATCCACGCATTGCCCGCCGCACCAACCGCAAACACCGGCTTCTTTCCCTTGAACACGATTGTTGGCGCAAGCGTCGATCCGTGTCGCGCAAACGGCAAACGCGAACCGTACTGCGTTGGATCTGTTCCGTACGACGTCAGCTTGTCGTTGCTTAAAAAACCAAGTCCGGGCGCAACGTAAAAATTGCCTCCCCAGGTGCCGAGTGTTTGTGTGACTGCGACGACGTTACCTTCGTTGTCTGCAACAGTAAATGCTGTGGTACCAGCGGCCCGACATTGCGACACTTCAACAGCGTGATCTTCGCCGCACGGCGATTGCGGTTTGGTTGACGCAAACTCGTTGGGTTTGTCACCGGTACCTGTTGTCGTTGTCGCGCTCTTCAAACAAGCAAGCGTATCGCCACGAACATCGGCGGGACGCAAAGCCTTGTCGGCATGAAAACACCCCCATCGAACCTTCGCCGTATCGCGATTAGTAATTGGTGCAATGTCTACCGCCCACAAGCCCGGATCGGCGACGCGATTGCGCGTGCTTGGAACCAAAAACCACGCACTCAGCGCCGCATTTAGAGTTGTCGCGTCGTTTGTATAATTCATCGGCTTCGGATATTGCTCAAACAAGTTCATGCGAGCGACAAGTTCTGCTCCACCACTCACCGGTGGTGCGCTCGACCACAACGTGAAGCCGCGATAGGTGCCGCTCACTGCCTCGCGCTCGGGAGCGTAATAGCGCGCGAGATCGGTAAGCTTCATCGCGTTCCCTTTCGCGTGAATGTCGTCAATCCATTTTTTCGCAACATCACCTTTGTAGAAACCATCCGCGCCCTTCGCTGCGATTTGCTCAAGCGTCCACGCGAGATCGGCGTTCTTGATTGTGTCACCAGCAACGACTGGACGACCATCGCGAAAGAACAGCGCCCTGCTCGATTCGTACTTTGCAAACGCGTCGTGCTCCGTGGCAAGCGTTGTCGCCAATCCTTCACTTACCACGTAGCCATCTCGCGCCGCGCGAATAGCTGGTTGGAGCAAATCTTTCCAGGGAATTTTTCCACTGCCGTATTTTTTCCACGCTGCGTACATACCCGCAGTTGTTCCTGGAACGTTTGTCAGGACCGGCCCGTCGCTCGGGTAACGACCGTTCACCAGCAACGACATGTTCGATAGCGAAGCATCTTCCGGCACTCGGCTCATGAACTCGAACAATGTGGGTTTTTCGAGCTTGCTCATCGCAATCACCATCTCGCCGTAGCCACCAACGCCGCTTGCGTCGGGCTCAACAACGCCCAATGCAAAACTTACGGCAACCGCGGCATCAACCACATTGCCCCCTTTTCGCAGCATCTCAAGTCCGGCTTCAGTCGCGACCGGATGTGCACTCGAAATTGCAGCACGGCCCGTCGCAGAACTGCGCAACGCGGGGCGGTCCTGCAACATCGCGTAAATCGCGCGCTGCAATTCGTCATCATCTTTCGCTGCAATTGCAGCAGCGCGATGCTTTGCTTTGACGGCGTCCCACTGCACGCGACGCGCAGTGGCATCGGGTTGCGAGAAATACAACTTCGTTGAACGTTCCCAAACTCGGTCGTACGCATCGGCATTGCGTGATGCACGATCCATTGTCGACGACAACTTCTGCTCGACCATTCCAACATCGGGCGCAGACGGCGCTGCCGTGAAATAGAATCGATATTTGCTTTCAAAGTTCTCTGTCGCTGCGCGATCGCCGGTGCGATCGGGATCGCCATTATACCCGACGTTCACTTCGTCAAACTCTGCAACCGCAAATTGATTCGTTGTGGGCGACCACGCGATGTCGCCATGTCGAGCGGATGCGAAATTCGTCCAGCGTCCGTCGGCGGGGACAACGAAAATTCCGGTGCGCGAAGAAATCGCAAGGCGATCGCCAGTTGGAGACCACGCAACGCGATCGGCATTCTTGTCGCTGTTCGCGGTTTGCTCCACTCCTGTTTTCATCGTGCGCACAATAATTTTTCGCGCGCCGTCAACGCTCGCGACGTACGCCAGGCGCAAACCATCGGGGGAGAACCGCGGACTTCCTTCCGTTTGATCGCGAGTGTTCAGTCGCTTTTCAACCCCATCTGCGCCGCGAATCCAAATGCGCGTGCCATTTCCACTGCCACGCAGGAACGCAATCGTGCCGTCACTGGCAACTGTAGGGGACGTTTCCGAAATGGGCGTGTTTGTAATTTGCTCGGGCGTTCCCGCCGCTCCGTCCTTCGACACCGTGACGCGCCATAAGTCGTAGTTGCCACCACGATCGGACGCGAAAACGATTGCCTGGCCGTCGCTCGTCCAGGCAGGATCGCGATCCCACGGCAAACCCGTGGTAATACGCTTGAGCGCGGCACCCGGGCTCAACTGCAGCAGGATGTCACCCTCGACCGAGATGGCCAACCGTCCGTTGCTCGCGTAGGCTGGCGAACGGGCGCCGCGTAACGTGGCCGTATCAGGATTAGCGACTTGCAGCAACAAAACTGCGATAAATGCGATTGGCACGGGGTGCTCCAAACGAAAATGGCGTGGCTCAGCTTGATTTCACGAGCAATAACACCAACCTTTGCTGCAGTAACAACTTGCTCTGTTCTATGTGGTAATCGGTAGGCCCAAACTTTTGAGGAAATCATGTACAAGGCCCTGAACAACGTCACTCGCGTCCTCGCGCTCGCCATCACTTTCTCCGTTTCCGTTCACTCGGCGCAGGCGAAGCCGTGCGAGGAGCTCAAGAAGGAGATTGCCGACAAGCTCGACGCGAAAGGCGTGAAGGGTTACACGCTCGACATCGTTGCTAAGGCCGATGTGAAAGAAGGCGCGACCGTTGTGGGAAGTTGCGAGGCGGGCTCCAAGAAGATCGTGTATTCTCGCGGGAAATAGTCGCACGGTTGCGAGTCAGGATTCGAAATACGAGTCCTAACAGGGCAATCATTTATGGGGACATCAATGCAAAAGACCAATCTTCTGAAATCGCTTTTCGTCGTGACGGCGATGTCGGTTCTGCCGAATGTGGCTCTCTCGCAGATCACGGTTTATACGACGCTTGCGAGCTATCTCGCGGCGATTACCAATCCTGGCACCGACACATACGCCGGCTTTTCAACAACCAGCGCCACGGCGTCGCCAATTGTCCGCTCCGCCGGCAGTTACACCTATACAGCGATGACGTCGGCAGACGGATTCCTTGGCGCGGGTTCGCCTGCCAATCTCTGGCTCTCAACGAATACTGTAACTGATGCAATCACCTTTTCCGGGTTTACAGCCGGTGTAAAAGGTGTCGGTGGAAATTTCTTTGGTAGCAACCTGCAGGGCACGTTTCAATCAGGGGACATTAAAGTTGCGGCTACTGATGCCAGTGGCACCACTACACTAGTCATTCTGGGGGCGACCACCAGTAGCTTCCTCGGTTTCGTCACTGCAGGAACTGCATTCACCAATGTCCAAGTTTCGGCTAATCAACCAGTCGGCGCCACCCTGTGGCCCACAGTAGACAATCTGGTGCTAGGCCAATCGCCTTCATCGACGATGACGCCAGAACCCGCAACGTTGGTCCTCTTGGGCGCCGGATTCGCGTGCCTCGCGGTTGTATCGCGTCGGCGACGCATGCGCTGAGTTGTTCGCGAAGTGTTTGAGATAGCAGCAAAAACGGCGCTCAATTGAGCGCCGTTTCTATGCCATGACACTTTCCAGAGTTGTTGAATGCGTCATGAACGAGCTGCTGATTGAGCTGCCATTCACGTGCAACTGCAGGCTGCGCTACGGAGGGCCGCTGACAGAATCAAGAAAGCCAGCGTTAGCGCGCATGTAGGGCGCAAGCCCACCGGCGTTCAGGATCTCCAGCATTATTGCCGGCAGGGGTGCGCCAACGAATGTCAATTCGAGCGCCTCAACGTGCACGTTCGAAGCACCGCCAATCAGCCGCACAGCAATTGCATCACCTTCCTTGATGGCCCCGGTATCACAAACGACCGGAATCAGCCCATTGTTGATCGCGTTTCGGTAAAACGTTCGTGCGAAACTCTGCGCAACGACAACGTTGATTCCTGCTGCAAGGATTACCGTCGCAGCAATTTCCATCGCGGAACCACAACCGAAATTGCGGCCGGCGACAATGATATCGCCGGCTCGCACCGACGTGGCGAACGCGGGATCAACTGTCTCCAGCAAATACCGTTGGAGCACCGCGGTGTCGAGTGTGTCACGTTTTCGAGTAGACGCGATGATGTAGTCGGTGTTGATGTCGTCACCGAGCCGTCTCGCGCGGCCACGCAGTTCGAATGACATTCTAATTAGCCGTGCGCGCCGTCATGATACTGCGTGGATCGACGATATAACCAGCGGCAGCGGCAGCCGCGCACGCTATCGGTGAAGCGAGATAGATGTTCGCACTGGCATTCCCCATGCGCGCCTTGAAATTGCGATTGGCAGTTGAGAGCACGTTGACGTTGTCGCCTGGAATCACGCCACTTGTACCGCAGCACGCACCGCACCCAGTTGCGGTAATAGTTGCGCCCATGGCGCGAAATCTTGCGAACGTGCCGTCAGAATCGAGTATGTCCGCCACTTCTCGCGAGGCGGGTGTAAGCACGAGCTGAACCCCTGGAAAAATGCTTCTTCCGGCAAGTTCGAGTACGCGCAATGCATCGTGAAAATCATTTACGCGCCCACCGGTGCATGTTCCGATAAACACCATCTGCACAGGAGTGCCAATTGCCTGTTCGATGGGCACCACGTTGGTGGGAGCGTGCGGCAAAGCAACGCGCGGCGTCATTGCGGACAAATCAACTGCAACGATTCCCGAGTATCGCGCGTCGGCATCGGCGCCGACTGACGCGCCGAGTTTGCTGGATCGCGGCTCGAGATATTCGCGAGTAATTGCGTCACACGGAAAAATCGCCGCCTTCGCTCCGGCTTCGACGGCGAGATTGCACAATACTAACCGATCGTCCATGGAAAGCGACGCAATTCCTTCGCCATGAAACTCAAGTGTTTGATAGTCCGCTCCTTCGGCACCAATTTCGCGAACGAGTTGCAGCGCAACATCCTTGGCACTCACTCCCGCAATAAGTCTCCCCGTTATCACTACCTTGATCGATTCCGGAACGCGCAGCCAAATTTTTCCAGTAATCATTGCTGCTGCGAGGTCGGACGAACCGACGCCAATCGCGAATAAGTTGAGCGCACCACAGGTGACGGTATGACTGTCCGCACCAATTACGACATCACCCGGCAACACTCGCCCCAACTCCGCCGCACGCTGAAAACTTATTCCACTCCCTTCGTCGTGCAGCTCGGCGCCGAACCTTCCAGCGAATTCGCGAACGCGCGCATGAAAACCTCGCGTGCTTTCCGTAACCGCGGGGGCGTAGTGATCGAATGCAAACATCACTTTCGCGGGATCGAACAATGTTGCGCCACCCATTTGTTCGAAGTAGTCGATGGTCATTGGGGAAGATGCGTCCGTGCCGATCACGCGATCGACGGGGCAAATAATCACGTCGCCAGCATACACATCATGACCGATGTGCGCCGAGAGAATTTTTTCGCTGATTGTTTGCGGGCTCACGCGCGGAGCTCCTCTCCCTCTCGTCGCGCGACGTACGCTGTGCCGATAAGATTGCCGAACGTGTTGACTGCACTGCGACACATATCAAGAGGGCGATCCACCCCAACAACCAGCGCAATTCCAGCAGCCGCGTGCGGACCAAGCCCAATTGCATTGAGAACGATAAGTGTGGTGACCAGTGAACTCCCGGGAACTCCTGCCCCGGCGAATGCAGCGAGAGTGGAAGTCACCACAATTGTCGCGAGTTGCGCAGGGCCAAGTGCAACCCCATATAATTGCGCGAGGAAAACGGCCGTAACCGCCTTGTAAACAGCCGCTCCGTTCTTGTTCATCGAAGACCCTGCCGGCAGGACGAATGCGACCACTTCATTGGAAACGCCAAGCTTTGATCGCGCAGCAGCCATGCTCACGGGTAGAGTAGCACTCGAAGATGCAGTAGAAAATGCAAGCAATACCGCGTCCGACACTGCTCGGAAAAACGGCACGATTTCCAAGCGCGCTCCTAGTCGCAAAATTGGAAGCAGTACCAGCGCAACATGCACAAACAACGCCAACACGACGATCAATGTGTACAGCAGCAAACTCTTGAGTAGATCTATTCCCGATCGCGCAACCGTTGCCGCGACGAGGATTAGCACGGCAGCCGGCGCGAGTCGCATCATCCAGCCAACAATTACCATCGCCAGCTCATTCACTCCCTGAAAGAAATCGACCACGTTCTTTCGTGTATCCCCTTGCACCACCGTTGCTGCCGCACCAAAAATGCACACCGCTACGATTAGTGGCAGCAGCTCACCGGCTGCGGCAGCGGCGAACGGATTTTGTGGAACAAGAGCGACAAGCATTTGCACAATGGTCGGCGCCTGCGCGGCTTCGGCTACCGCGCCAGCACCGCGCTCCTGGAAACGCACCGTTAGTGAGTCACGCACAGCGGGATCCAGTCCGGAACCAAGGTGCGCACCAAGTGCGAGTATTGTGCCGATCATCGCCGCGAGTAGAGTCGTGATGGCAAAATAGCCCAGCGTTCGGCCGCCAATGCGACCGAGTCGGCGCACGTCGCCGAGTGATGCAACACCAACAAAGAGACCGGAAACGACAAGCGGTACGACTACCATCGTGATTAGCCGTATGAAAACGGTTCCAAACGGTTCGACTGCAACAATCGCCTGTTGTAACCAATCCGCGCCTGGTGCCTTAGCCAACGCTCCGAGCGCGATGCCACTAACCAGTCCAAACAGGATTTTTGTATGCGCCTTCACGCAGCCGTCATCTGCAATGCGTCGCGCAAAGCGCTGAGCGTTTGTTGAATGTCACTCGAACGAATGTCACCAAGGTGTCCAATACGAAATCCGCGTTGAGCGTACGTTCCCATCGCCGCAGCGGTGAGCACTCCGCGTGCCTTCATTGCATCGCGCACACCTTGCGGTGAGACACCCGCGGGAAATTTCAGCGCGGAAATGACCGGCGCAAACGCGCTGAGTTTCGGGAAAAGAGGCGATAATCCGAGTGCCATTGCGCCATCAAGTGTCATTTTGGCATTGGCTTCGTGTCGTGCAAAGACCGCTTGCAATCCTTCTTCATGCATCATGCGCAATGCTTCGGCGACTTGCAGCACGATATGCACCGGCGGCGTTCCTGGCGTCTCAGGTCGCGCTTTCGTCACCTCGTTTCGAATTGCGGCAAAGTCCCAATAGTTGCGCACCAGACGTGCGTTTTCATACGCCCTCCACGCGCGATCACTCAACACGACAAACGCAAGCCCGGGGCTCGACATCAAACATTTTTGGGAGGCCGTGATGGCAACGTCAACGCCCCATTCATCGAATGCGAATGGCATGCCTCCCAGCGACGACACGCAATCAACCATCAGCAGCACCTCTCGTGCGCGCGCTACTTTGGCCACGGCAGCGACGTCATTGCTAACGCCGGTAGACGTATCGCAGTGCGTCATTGCAACCGCGCACACGTTTGGATGACTCGCGAGAAACGCATCGACTTCGTCGGCACTTACGCTTCGCCCCCAATCGGTCGCGATGCGATGCACAACCACGCCATATGATTGAGCAAACCCCGCCCACATTTCGCCAAATTTCCCGTTGCAGCAAAACAGGATTTCATCGTCAGCCGAAAACAAATTGCAAATAGACGCTTCGGTCGCACCACGCCCCGTGGTGTGTACCGGCAGCACCGGATTCGACGAACCGAATAGCGGTTTCATCAGCTCCATCATTTGCGAGAGTTCGGCGGAGAATTCTTTCGTGCGGTGATGTAGCATTGGCCGAGCGCCGGCGCGCAGCACGCGCTCCGGAAGGCGAGTGGGACCCGGTGTCATGAGTAGCATTGGCGCGACGTCGCTACTGAATTCAGTCACTCGATCACACCCTTTTTGCGCAATGCTTCATCGATTTCGGCTTTGAACCATGAACCGCTCGCAATTTCCGCAACGCGTTTTTCTTCACGTGCCACCAGCGCTGCGACAAGTTCAAGCACTTCTTCTGCGTGCGCTCTCGGCACAACTGTCACTCCATCGTTGTCACCAACAACGATGTCCCCGGGTTGCACCACAACACCACCGCAGCTGATTGGAATATTGATTTCTCCCGGGCCGTCTTTGTCACATGCACCTGGACTCACGCTGCGACTGAATGCAGCGAAGTTGAGACGCGTAATTCCTTCCACGTCGCGAATTGCTCCGTCAACAACAATGCCGCCAAGTTTCGCGGCGCTGGCAGTGTGACACATCAATTCACCGAACACGGCGCTTGCCGTATTTCCGCACGTGTTGACAACAACGATGTCACCAGGTTGAGCAACCTGCAGTGCCTTATGCACCATCAAATTGTCTGCCGGTCGGCAGCATACCGTAATGGCTTGACCATGCAGTGAGAGCCCGCTGCGCGAACGAATGCCGGCGTCCATAAAATTGAACCGACCCATTGCGTCGGCGAGATTGGACGACGCCAATCCTCTAAAGCGGGCTACTATGCCTTCTGGAAGGCGCGTTGGTGTTGGGAGGATGCGAAAGCCAAGTGTGCCCGATTTGGGCATGCTGAATCTCCTGTGTATGTGCAGATAAAGCGCGACACGATTCTACCGAATGCAATACGCAACGAAGGGAGCAGTTGCTGAACGACTATGCTCCCCACCTCGCCATCGCCAACACTTCCAGTCCAACCAAACATGCCAGCGCGAGGCTGTGAAAGAATACGTAGCGTAAGATGTTGCCTTCCTGTCCTTCCTGTTGCGTCGCAACACCAGCAACCACGATGCTCTGCGCGTCAATCATCTTGCCCATCACACCGCCAGCGCTATTTGCCGATGCAGCGAGCAGAGGCGAAATACCAACTTGCTGCGCGGAAATTTGCTGCAGGTTTCCAAACAACACATTGCTCGCGGTATCACTCCCAGTCACCGCAACACCCAACCAACCAAGTAGCGGTGAGAAGAACGGAAACAATGAACCTGTTTGCGCAAACGCGAGCCCCATCGTGGCGTCAAGGCCACCGTAGCGCGTGACGTAGCCCAACGCCATCATTGCCGCAATCGTGATGAGCGACGCCCGCACCTTTATAAGTGTTTGCCAATAGGTGCGAGCCAGTTTTATGGGATTCAGGCCAAGCAACAGGCCGGCGATGATTCCCGTGAGCATTAACGCGGTGCCGCTGGCAGACAACCAATTGAAAACGAAGAACGCATCTTCCGCTTTGGCGACGGAAACAACGGGCGGCGTGCGCAACACCGCTTGGTGCAGATACGGAATTGCAAACTTGAACTGCGAAAAATCATTCAGGGCCTTCTTTACACTGGGCAAGCCCCACACAAACAGCAACACCGAGAGAATGGCCCACGGCATCCACGCGAGCATGACCTGTCTTCGCGAATAGATCGGCACATGCGCCTGTGCGACTTCGGCATCGGTTTCCGAATCACCGGGAAAGCGCCATAATGTTTTGGGTTGCCAGAATCGAAGCAGAATCAACAACGAAATGATTGATGTTGCGGCAGCACCAATTGCAACCAGCGTTGGGCCAAAGTTGTTGCTGATGTAGAACTGAGTGATTGCAAAACTCAAGCCCGCAACAAGGCACGCGGGCCACACATCCTTCATGGCGCGCCAACCGGCCATGATCCAGATCAGCCAAAACGGTATGATGATTGCGAACAGCGGCAACTGCTTGCCAATCATCGCACTCAAATCGTTGAGAGGCAATTGCGTGACACCTTGCAGTGCAATAATCGGCGCACCCAATGCGCCAAATGCAACGGGTGCGGTGTTGCCAATGAGTGAAAGTCCAGCGGCGGGAAGCGGCTTGAATCCTAAACCGATCAACATGGCAGCGGAAATTGCGACCGGTGTTCCAAAGCCAGCCGCACCTTCGACAAAAGCTCCAAAGCAAAATGCAATTAGCAACGCTTGAATGCGGCGATCGGCGGCAATGTTTACGATGGAATGTCGAATGATGTCGAACTTTCCCGTCTCGACAGTAATGCTGTAAACGAAAATTGCATTCAGCACAATCCAACCGATGGGAAACAGTCCGTACAGCGCGCCGTCGCCGACGGCCGCGAGTGCGAGATTCGCCGGCATGCTGAACACAACAATTGCGATAAGCACGGCCGATGCGAGGCCGGCCAATGCGGCGATGTGTGCGCGCACATGCCAAACGCCAAGCAATGCGAGTAGCACGACGACCGGAATGGCGCCCACGAGCGCTGATGGCAGGAGGGAGCCAAGCGGCGTGTAGTGTTGCGACCAGGTGAGGATTGGGCTGGTTTGCATGCGGACAATGTGCGGCCTGATTCGCAGTTCCGCATCAATTGGAATCGTACCCAAAAAGCAACCCGGGCCGGACCGACCCCGAACCTGACCCCGAACCTGTCCCCATCAAACCCGCTTTGATGAACCTGTCCCCATCAAACCCACTTTGATGAACCTGACCCCATCAAACCCGCTTTGATGAACCTGACCCCATCAAACCCTGTCCCCATCAAACCCCCATCAAACCCGTGATGGCTCCTTGCAGGGCAATCCCTGCTCCCCCTTTTCCATTTGCAACGTTGCGTGCGCAATACCGAACTTCGTCTTGAGCTCGGAGTTCGCTCGCGACAACACTTTGTCTTCTCCCCCCTCGCACGGACGCACAAGATGCGCGGTGAGCGCGACTTCCGTGGTGCTCAAACCCCAGATGTGCAGATGATGCACATCGGTCACACCATCGAGTGTTAACAGATGCTTGCGAACCGCAGTGGGATCGATGTGCGACGGTACCGCGTCAACGGCGAGATTAAACGAATCCAATGCGAGCCCCCACGCGCTCCACAAAATCAGTGCGGCGATTATCAGCGAGCTAACGGGGTCGATCCAGTACCACGCCGTGTAGCTGATTACAAATGCGGCAACGACGACACCCGCCGATGTTGCGGCATCGCCCAACATGTGCAGGTACGCGCCGCGAATATTGATGTCACCCTTGCTACCGCGCGCGAATTGCAACGCCGTGGCGCCGTTAATCAAAATGCCAATTGACGCCACAATGATAACGGTCGTGGTCGCGACTTCAGTTGGTGCGGACAAGCGCTGAATCGATTCAACAGCGAGGCCACCAACCGACACAAGCAACACACACGCGTTGCCAAGGGCTGCAAGAATTGAAAAACGGCGCATGCCGTACGTGCGCCGCTCGGTTGCGCGTCGACGAACAAGCACACTTCCGGCCCAGGCCAGCACCAGTCCCAGCACATCACCCAGGTTATGGCCGGCGTCGGCAAGGAGCGAGAGTGAGTGCGCGCGGTAGCCGTAAATTGCTTCGACTACAACGAACACAGCATTCAGCGAAATACCGATGGCAAACGCGCGATCGAAATTCGCAGGGGCGTGTGAATGGCCCGCGTGACTGTGGCCAGCGTGCGAGTGTCCCTTTTGGCTATGCTCGGCGTGCGAATGGTCTGATTGATCATGGCCGTTGTGGTCATGATCATCATGCTCATCGTGCTTGCTGCCATCCGCGTGTACGTGCATGAATCCTGTATTTGCGCTTAGTGCGTGTTGTTCGGCTTGCGCGCGACGAGCGTGAGAATGGAGTAGACCGCAACCGGTTCGTTATTCTGATTGCGCACTTCCACATCCCACTCAACCACGCCCTGCGGTATGCCGTCAACCGGCGTGTCCTTGGCGGTCTTCTGTTTGACGGTTAAGCGCACGT
>JBDUAX010000346.1:0-4944 GCA_040004455.1 Gemmatimonadaceae bacterium | reverse complement strand
CAACTTCCAATTCAATCGGATCGATCTGCAACAGATCACGCATTGGATCGGCCGGCGCAGGCGCTTCAACCACGGGTGCACTCGCAATTTCCGCGAGTTCCAGGCGCTGATCTTCATGCTTGCCTGCAGTGCGTGCGATGAGCGCGCAGCCACCCGCCAGTGCGATGAACGGAAACATCGGCAAGCCCGGAACCAGCGCGAACATTGCCAGCACGCCCGACGCAATCCACATCGCGCGTGGGTGTGCGCCCAGTTGCGTGGCGAGGACGACACCCATGCGATCTGAGCCCGTTGCTGATGTCACCATGAGACCGGCGGCCGTCGAGATGATCAACGCCGGAATCTGCGATACGAGTCCGTCACCAACAGTCAGCAACGTGTACGTGCTCGCAGCCTTTGCAATTGGCAAACCGCGTTGCACCACCCCAATGAATATTCCGCCCAGTATGTTGACGGCAACAACCATCAGGCCGAGTACTGCGTCTCCCTTCACGTACTTCGATGCACCATCCATTGCTCCGTAGAAGTCGGCCGTGCGCGAAATTTCGTCGCGACGGGTGCGCGCTTCCTTTTCATCAATGAGGCCGGCGGAAAGGTCGGCGTCGATGGCCATCTGCTTGCCGGGCATCGCATCAAGTGTGAAACGCGCCGCAACTTCTGCGATGCGTCCCGCACCCTTCGTGATAACAATGAAGTTGATGCCAATGAGCAGCAGGAAAATGACGATACCAACTGCGTAGTTGCCGCCAATAACAAAGTTTCCGAACGCTTCGATGACCTTTCCTGCATGCCCGTGCGTGAGAATCAAACGGGTCGAAGAAACGTTCAAACCAATGCGAAACAGTGTGAGCAGCAGTAACAGCGCAGGGAATCCGCTGAAGTCCAGCGGATTGGTTGTGTAGAGTGAAACGAGCAGCACCACCAACGCGAGTCCAATGCTCGCGGCCAAACACAAATCCAGCAGAACCGGTGGCAGTGGTACAACAATGAGCGAAATAACGAGAACGACCGTGACGGCCAGGCCGACTTCGGCGCGCTTGCGTGATGCGGCGCCTTTCGCAAACGGAAGGGGAAGCGCTGCGCTGGTCATGCCGCGTGCCTCAATGTGTTTTCCTGCACGAAAGATTCAGTCGTTATCATGCGACGGCCGTCCCGCGCCAGTTCATCCCGTAGCGCTCGCGTTGTTTCATAACGAAGGCAAGAATTTCGGCGACGGCCAGGTACATCTCGACGGGAATTACTGAACCAACAGACACCGACGCGACCAGCGCGCGGGCCAGCGGCTTGTTTTCGATTACTGGAACGCCGTGCAGAAACGCGAGTTCTTTAATGCGCTGCGCAACTTTGCGCTGACCAACGGCCACGACATACGGCGCAGGTGCAATGCTCACGTCGTACTTGAGCGCGATGGCGATGTGCGTCGGGTTCACAATCACAACGTCCGCCTTCCTGACGTTTGCAAACATCTGGCGACGCAAACGCTCGCGCGCGACCGATCGACGACGTCCCTTGATTTGCGGATCGCCTTCCTGCGATTTGTGCTCGTCCTTGACCTGTTGCTTGGTCATCTTGAGCGACTCCATCGTGCGCCAGCGTTGCACGGCGTAATCCGCACCCGCCAGCGCGAGAAACATCATTCCGCAATTCTTGAGCAACGCAAAGCCGTATTTGTGTACGACCAACAACATCGCGTCGGGCGACTGCCCCGCGAGCGCCTCAATGTCAGGCCATGCGGGCTTGATCGTGACGTAAACAGCCCAGCTCACGATCGCGAGCTTGAGCAGCGATTTTGCCAGTTCAACAAACGACTGAATGCCAATCAGATTGGCAGCGTTCTTGATTGGATTAAGACGTGACCACTTCGGTGCAATCGGCTTCGACGAAAAAATTCCGCCCGTCTGTGCGTACTGCACGCAAATCGCGATAACGCACATGGCCGCCATCAAACCGCCCATGGCGATCATCGTGTGGTAGCCAACGTTTTGCGTCCACGCGACGAGCGACATGCTGTCGCGCGACTGGTCACCGGCCGAACTCAAATTCTGCCCCATCGTGTCGAGCAGGAATTGCCAAAGGGGCGGTCCTGCAAACGACAGTGTCAAAACTGAACCCAACAGAAATGCCGCCGTCGTTATTTCTGCACTCTTGGGGATTTGTCCTTCCGAACGCGCTTCCTCAAGTCGTTTACCAGTGGGCGCTTCAGTCTTTTCGCCGCCGTCGTTGTCAGCCATCTCAACGCACCCCGGACGCTGCGTGCGCTGCAGTTGCAGCGTGCGCGAAGGCTTCGATAGTCCGGCCGAAACCCGGGGTCCAATCCGACATCATCTGAACGATCAGCGCCATCGATCCGGCCAGCGTCAGCAAGCCGACGCCAATTTGCAGCGGAAACGCGACGCTCATGACTTGCAGCTTCGGCGCAGCGCGCCCAAGCACAGCGAGCGCGATGTTCATCACGAGCACCGCTGCTATCACTGGTGCAGCGAATTGCATTCCCGAACTGAACAACGAGCGCGCCATTGGAACGACTGCGCCAAATCCGGCACCAATATCAAAGGACGCACCCAACGGCATGACGCGAAAACTGTCGGCGACTGCGCGAATCATTACGAGATGCCCGCCGGCAACAAGCAGAATCACCAACGACAACATCTGCATGAACTGCGCGAGAATCGCGCCCTGCGTGTTGTTGATGGGATCGAAAATCGCGGCGCCGGAGAGACCAATCGAAACGGTCATCTGCTCACCTGCAGTTTCGGCTGCAGCAATTACAATCGCGGCCGACAAACCAATCACCATTCCAACTGTCGTTTCACCAAGAAACGTTGCCGGTGTTAGGCGAAGTGCTTCGGCATTAACGCCAGATATTGCCGCCGGCGTAAGCAACACCGCAAAGATCACGATGAGCGCCGTACGCAAGCGCATGGGCACTGACTTCGCCGACCACACGGGCGCGACCATCAGCAGCCCACCCATGCGAAGTGCGGTCAACACAAAACCGGCTGCAACCCCGGGTGCAAAAAAATCAGGAAGGCCAGCGGCGGCAAAGCTGTTCAATTGACCGCGCTCGGAATGCTTTGAAACAGTTCAGTGGTGTAGCGGACCAATACCTGCAGCAGCCAGGGCAGGCCGATAATGAAGGCAGCACCAACAAACACGAGCTTGGGAACGAACGTGAGGGTCTGTTCCTGGATCTGGGTGACCGACTGGATCACGCTTACCAGTAGGCCCACCGCCAGGGCGATCAGCAGCATGGGGGCCGCAATCGAGAGCGCGGTGATAATGGCGTTTCGGCAAAGGTCGATGACCAGCTGGTGCGACATAAGGCGTTCAGCAAATGAGACGATGGGGGAATCGAGGGCGCGGGAGGGCGCCGGCGACTTCAGTCACTACCGTCACAAAGCAGGGGTCATACCAAACCCCTTTCACCTCGGAAACATCGTGTTAAGTCATTTTATTTCAATGAGTTATACGCAATCGGCAAAACTTTCCGCAGGGCTCTGAAACCGGGTTTCGGCACAAATTGCCGCTCAAGAATTAGGCTGCTTTTGCCGCTACTCCCGCCGCGACATAAACCGCCACATTCGGCACATTGCTTGCCTTTACAGGGGTATCGCTTTCAGAGAGACTCCGTATGCAGCTTAAATCCTACCTTTCCGGACTGGTTATCAAATTGGTCGGCGAACCCCTTCCTGCAGACGAGTCACCGCCAGCGCAGTACTTCATGGTGCGCGGCGTTCGCGTGGCTGTCGTCAACACTCGCCCGGACATCACCACGAACGCGGTCATCGAGCGTCTGGACGAAGCGCTGGCCCTAATCGAGCAGCATCAACCCTGGCGCCTCAAACATCTTCAGCGCGACCTGAAGGAAATTCGCGTTGAGCGTTTCGCGTGCCGAGGTGCGTTTATTCCCGATGAACGCGTGTGCATTACGGAGCTGACGTTTTTGGCGCGCCGCGATATTTCGGCCGCTCCGGTAGCGTCGTCGATTTTGCACGAGGGCGTGCACGCGCGCGTTCACGCGATGGGCGTGAGTTCGGTTGATCGCGATCGCGCGAAGGAAGAACGTATGTGTCGTCGCGCTGAACTCGCGTTTGGTCAATCACTTCCAAGTGAACTCGGCGAACCCGTTATCGAACGCGCGTGGGCCAGTTTGCAGTTGGAAGATCATGACGTTGCACCCGTAATTGATTGGAGCGAAGCGCAGCGCAGGCAGGATGCGATCGACAAGGCCGCCGCGCGCACGGCGTAACTGGTTGTTTCAGAGCGTCTTCGCAAAAGATCGGCAGATGTTCTGGTTCTTAAATTTGCGCGACTCTGCTATCAGCAAAAGCTCCCGGCTAAGAGCTGTCTAAGCTGTTAGCTGGCTCCTTCAGTTTTATTATTTTTGGGAATGTTCGTAGTCGCGACAAACAACAATTCGTCACGACGAGTCAGCCAGCTAAATAGCTGCATCGCAGCATTATGCCAATTCAGCGCGAAGTCATCAGCATTGGTCGGAACTGAGCTGTGAGCTATCAAGCGGACCGTCGCGCAACTGAGGTTCACAGCGAACGATACAACGTAAGTTGGAACTGGAACCGCGAGCTAATCAGCTGGTTGAGTTGCTGAGAGCGCGATTCGCATCCGTTGAAACGGCAACCGCGAACTATTCAGCTGGCTGAGCTGCTGAGCGCCGTTTGAAACTTTGCGCGACTACGCTGTGCCCCAAAAATAATGAAACCAATGGTGCCAGCTGAAAGCTTGGACAGCTTGCAGCCGGGAGCTTTTGCTGACAGCTGCATTTCTCCAGGGTTTTGCGTTCTTACTTGCTGAAGGGATTTGCTATTTAAAGCTGCGCACCAATGCCTGAATGGTCAGCCCCCAACCATCAACCAGCACAAACAGCAGTAATTTGAACGGCATTGAAATCATCGCGGGCGGCAGCATGAACATACCCATGCTCAT